>NZ_JAGHEW010000038.1 GCF_017889095.1 Thomasclavelia sp.
AACCGGCTTTTTTTACCATCCTCTTTGCCAAAGCACCAACTGTTTCTAATTTATCTCTTCCTTCAGGAATATCGACTAAACATAATTCTTTAATTGGTAAAGTATCATAACGTTTAATAAAACCTTCGACTAATTCAGGAGTATAACTACTTCCTCCACCGATTGTAACAATTTTTACAGCATCTTTTCTTTCCATTGTGTTTCTCCTTTATCTTTTTCTTACATTTTTGATTATACGATATAATTTTAGAAAAACAAGATGATTAACTAGTAACTGTACTAGTACAGTTTGTGGTATACTGTTGATGAGGTGAATGTAATGAAACGCTATGAACAAATAGTTACAACAATAAAAAAAGAGATTGAACAAAATCGTTTACAACCAGGTTCTAAATTACCTTCATTAATTACTATGGCTAAAAAATATGATGTAAATAAAGGAACGGTTTTAAAAGCATATCAGATCTTAGAAAAACAGTGTTTGATTTTTTCAAAACCGCAAAGTGGCTACTATGTTTCTAGTACATTATTATCTAATGATAGTAAATTTGATGGCTATCATTTAGAAACGGGGAATCCGATTGTTAGCAGTTTTTTATTTAATGAAATGAAGCAGTGTTTAAATATTGCTGCTCAGTTATACTCATTTAAAACCTTAGATCAGACCGTTCGTGGGGTTGATAGTTTAAATGAATTATTACCTAAATATTTAGAAAATGATGGTATTTATACCAAAAAAGAAAATATCTATTTAATCCAGGGAATCATGCAGATGTTAACGATCTTTTCTAATAGTCCATTCCCTAATCATAAAAAGGCGATCTTGATCGAAGAACCTAGTTATAATTTTTACATCAAATATTTAAAAGAAATGCAACTGCCAGTTAAAGTTATTTCCAGAAATAAGCAAGGAATTGATTTAAAACAATTAGAAAAAATATTTAAAGAAGAAGATATAAAATTCTTTTATACTATTGCGCGTCATCATAATCCTTTAGGTACTTATTTAAATCACCAGACGCGAAAAAAAATTATGGAACTGGCAATTAAATATGATGTTTATATAGTTGAAGATGATTATTTTAGCCACTATCATAATATTCCTAAATATTTACCATTATATTATTTTTCTAATCACAGTCATTGTATCTATTTAACTAGTTTTACTAAAATTATGCCATTTATTAGAATTGGAATGGCAATTGTACCAGATGATTTTATTGAAACAATGAATCAAATGACTAAATTATCTTATTATTATTCTTATCACATGCCATCGCTTGTTTCTCAGGCTACTTTAGAAGCATATCTACAAAGTGGCATTTATTCATTTCAAATGCAGATGATTGATAAGGAAATTAAAAAGAAATTAAAAATAGTTAGACAAATATGTAAAAACTGGGACTATGAAATTGTGGAACTGATTGGGGGAAATTCGGGTTATTATTTTACTTTGGCTTTAAATCCCCAAATCAATTTAAAGCGATTAATCCAGGCATTAAAAAAAGAACATATTTATGTTGCCAGTAATCAAAGCAGTTATTATCAAAGTAAATGTCATAGTATTCGGTTAAGTATTTCTAGAGTTGATGTTAATGAATTAAAACAAGTATTGAATAAAATTTATCAAATTATCTTGAGTCAGTTAAAGCCATAATTTGCCATATTGCTAAGACAATGTAATAAAGTTTCTAGTTATTTTTTTGAAATTTATTATCTATACTAATAAACGTAGTCGTTATAGTTAATAGTTTTTCATTTTTTCCCCAAAAGACTACTTAATTAATATCTTTTGTTAGAGATTAGGGCACTTTTGTGTCCTTTTACTTTTGGGTTTTAAGTTTAGTCAAAAAATGCTAAAATAGGACAAACAGAAAGGTGATTTAAACATGTTATATAAACATATTATTTGGGATTGGAATGGAACTTTATTAGATGATGTTGAAGAATCAATTGCAACGATTAATTTATTGCTTAAAAAAAGAAAGCTAAAGCCAATTGCTTCAAAACAAGATTATCAAAATATGTTTTGTTTTCCAGTAATTGATTATTATCAAAAATTAGGCTTTGATTTTAACATTGAATCATTTCAAAATGTAGCTGATGAGTATATTGAAATTTATTTAAAAGAAGCTAAAAAAGCGCAGTTAAATAAAGATGCCATTAAGATCTTAAAATTGTTTCAAGATTTAAAGATCAAACAAACGATTGTTTCAGCTAGCAGCCAGCCAATTTTAAATCAACAAGTAGAACAGTTTAAAATAAGCAGTTATTTTGAACAGGTTTTAGGAATTAATAATAATTTAGCTACTAGTAAAGTGGCTTTAGCTAAAAAGTATTTTCAAGAAGCTGATTTAAATAGCAAAGAAGTATTATTAATTGGAGATACGCTTCATGACTATCAAGTAGCTAAAGAATTAAATTGTAAAGCTATTTTAGTTGCTTGTGGTCATCAAAGTAAAGAAATTATTAGTGAGTGTGAACAGGTTGTTGATAATTTTGATGAATTATTACAATTAATGGTAAAGTGACAAATTTGTAAGATTATGTAATGCATATCAATGGCAAAAATCCTTTTTAATTAGTATGATAATAAATAAGAGGTAGGATATGAAAAAGATAATATTGCGACTAATGATGATAATAATATTAATAGCTTTGATCTTTGGCGGTTTTTATGCTTATCAGGGCTATCAAATCTATAATGAAGTTATTGATGAAGCTAGTATTACAAAACGGGTCGATGAACTTCAAAGTAAAGATGATTATGTCAAATTAGAGGATATTTCTAGTATTTACGTTGATTTAGTAATTGAAAGTGAAGATCAGCGGTTCTATAGTCATCACGGTGTTGATTATATTGGTTTAGCTAGAGCGATGTTGACTAATTTATTTACTTGGTCATTTAAAGAAGGTGGCAGTACGATTACTCAGCAGTTAGCTAAAAATCTTTGTTTGAGTTTTAATAAAAGTCTTGATCGTAAGTTTGCGGAAATGTATATTGCCTGGGATCTGGAAAATAAATACAGTAAAGATGAAATTTTAGAGATGTATTTAAATATAACTTATTTAGGTGAAGGAAATTATGGCATTAAAGCTGCCAGCAATTATTATTATCATATTGAACCAAGTGAGTTAAATATGGAACAATCTAAGGTACTTGTTAAAACATTAAAATCGCCAAGTGTTTATAATCCATCAATCATTGATGAGTAAATCGTTGATAAAAATCTTGACTTGAAGCTTACTTTAAGGCATATAATAACTATGGAAATTTAGACTATTTTGCTTAAAGGGGTGAGATAATGGAAATAGTTGTTGTTGATGGTCAAGGTGGCGGGATCGGTAGCAGTGTAATTGAAATACTAAAAAAAGAAATTGGTGATATTTTTATTGTTGCCATTGGTACAAATAGTGCGGCGACTAATCGGATGAAAAAAGCCGGAGCGGATGTTGTAGCGACAGGTGAAAATGCAATTGTTTATAACGCTAAAAATGCTAAAATTATTGTAGGACCAATTGGCTTTGTGTTTGCCAATTCAATGTATGGGGAAGTTTCATCAAAGATGGCAGAAGCAATCAGTTCTAGTGAAGCAATTAAATATTTTATACCAGTAAGTAAATGCTCTGGTCATGTACTTGGGGTTGAAAGTAAATCGATTCAAGAGTATATTAAAGAGTTAGTAACGATTTTAAAATAGAAAATTTGTGGTTATTTCTCTAATCTTATTGATTAGAGATTTTGTTTTTTTTAAGTAAAAGTGTATAATATTGGTTGGAATGAAAAAATGGAGGTGTAAATGTGGGTAAATATCGCTTACAAATCAAAGCAATTTTATTACTTGCCTGGCCAGCGGTAATACAAGAGGCGATGAATGTAGTTGTTTCTTACGTCGATACGGCGATGGTAGGGACGTTAGGAGCTAATGCTTCGGCAGCTGTTGGATTAACTTCAACCGTTTGCTGGTTAGTAACAAGTATCGCAATTGCTTTTGGGATTGGGATCTTAGCTGTATGTGCTCAAGCAGTTGGCGCTAATAATCAAGAAAAAATCCAGCGAACCGGGCAGCAGGCGTTATTTTTTACGTTAATAGTGGGGATCGCTTTAACGATAATTTGTGTTTCAATTGCCCCATTTTTACCGGGCTGGTTAAATGGTGCTAAGGCGATTAGACAAGTTGCATCAACTTATTTTTTGATTATTTCTTTGCCCTTATTATTTAGATGTGCGGTCTTGATTTTATCATCGGTTTTACGTGGTGTTAGTGATATGAA
>NZ_JAGHEW010000290.1 GCF_017889095.1 Thomasclavelia sp.
AGCTAGCACTGGTGCATTAGCGCCACTGCCTAATACTAATTTTAAATTTGAAAAATCAACACCACCAAAAATCCCTAATATTGGTGCAATAATATCATTATTTAATGAAGTAACAATGGTTGTAAAAGAACCCCCAATAATTACCCCAACTGCCATATCCATGACATTGCCACGAGTAATAAACTTTTTAAATTCCTCAATAATTCCTTTTCCTCTTTTCATCTTCCTGCCTCCAATATCATGATTATAGCATTTTTATTTATTTTGCCAACAAATTTCTACTTTTTAAAGAAGTAGGGTTCGTATAATTTTTTTAAAGTACGTACTACTTGATTAGAATTATTAGAACTAATTAAAATATCGTATTTGTCTTTAATACTTCCAAAAGTTATTATTTTGTTTGCATTAATTTTTTTTCTTAAATATTCATTCATGTTTTCTCTAGTTGCCATAGGATCATAGATTTTTAGATAATAATATCCAGGATAATCTTTAGATGGATACATTAAAATTTTAATCTGGTTAGACAGTTGTTGTTTTAAGTCTTGATATATTTGTTTAATTATTGTTTGATTATTGATAATCATGATATAAACAACTTTATCATTTTCAAAAGCAGTTTGTTTAATGTAATGACGATAGGGATTCTTTTTTAATTGTTGATAGATTTTTTCTTCAGCTGGATTGAAAAAATCCTGATAATAAATAACTAAACGATCATCAATTATAACATTTGTAAAATAATTAATCGGATATTTATTTAAAAGCTCTTTTAATTTAATTACTATTTCAGGTTTTAAAGGAATAAAATGTTCAAAATGATTATTATTGATATCATATAAAACTGCACCATCCATAGCAATAACTGGCAAATTCAATTTAATTCCCTGTAACACTTCACGAATACTAGCTGGTGTTCGTAAAGTAGAGATTGTAAATTTTGCACCATCTTCTAACATCCGATTTAGTTCTATTTTACTATAACTTGTAAGAGTATCTTGAACAGTAAGTAAAGTATCATCTAATCCGGAGATAAATAAAATATCTTCATTTTTGTAATAGGGAATTCTAAAGCTATTAACGACAATAGCTACAATAATTCCCGTGATTGTATCAAATGTTCGACTAAATACGAAAAATAAGCCATTGATATTTTCACTATGATTAATAACAATACTTAAAAATACGACACAAGAAAAATATGATGTTTCTTTTTTATTAAATAATATTGTCGTATATAAAACTAAACCAACTAAAAAGGCACAAATTAAATAATAATATAATTGATCAATATTTTTTAAATTTAATCTCAATATAATTAGGACAAAGCCATAAACAGCTCCAATAAGGGTTCCTAAGATTCGTTGTTTTGCCATTTTAAAACTATTTTCGATAAAAGGACGCATACACCATAAAGTGGCAATTGCACTATAAAAAGGAGTATCTCCTAAACCAATAAAATGATGAACAATAACACAAATAGCAACTGCAATTGACGATTTTATTATTCTTAATCCCGGTAATGGTATTTTTTTCATAAATATATTTAAAAAGATAGAACTAGTGTCCTATCTTTATCCTCTTGCAAGATGGTTACTAGTTTGTAGCATCCTAGCTAACAGGGAAATAGAAAAGTTAATGACAAAGTAGGTAAAAGCGATACTTCCAAAAATAACAAACATTGTACTAGTAACCGTGACACTTCCCATAATTACTTTACATTGCCACAAAAATTCTGGAGTAGCGACTTGAGATAAATAAGAAGTATCTTTTATAATTGTTGTTATTTGTGAAACTAAGCTAGGAACAATTAGTTGGATACATTGTGGCATAATAATATACCATAATGTTTGTCTAAAATTAAATCCTTGACTTGCCGCGGCTTCAAACTGTCCTTTATCAATTGCATTTAACCCACCTCGGATTACTTCAGCTACAACAGCGGAAGTAAACAAGGTGAAGGAAAAGACTCCTTTAAGATAAGGCGAATCAACAAAGGTAACTGAAAAAGCAACTAATAAAATCCATAACAAGTTTGGCGTATTTCGAAAAAATTCAATATAAATAGTAGCAATTATTTTAACTAGTTTGTTTCCATAAGTACGCATCAAAGCTAAAAGGGTTCCAAAGATCAAACTAGTTATGATTGTCGTAATTGATATTTCTAACGTTAGTAACAATCCGTTTAATACAAAGATTAGATTATCTGTCGTAAATATATTTTCCATTATCCCACCTCGATACTGCTTTTAGCATAGCCTTGTTTTGATTTTTCCTCTAACCATCTTGATAATGTTGTAAGTGGAAAACACAAGATAAAATATAGTAATCCGGTAAATAAGTATACTGGCACATAAATTAAATAAGTACTAGAGAAACTATCCGCCTGATACATCAAATCACCACCAGCAATTATTGCTAGAATTGAGGTATTTTTAATTAAATTAACCGCTTGATTGGTAAGTGGTGGTAAAATAATTCTAATTGCTTGTGGTAAAATGATATATCGCATCGTTTGGATCGTTGAAAAACCTTGACTCATCGCAGCTTCACTTTGACCTTTATCAATTGCCATGATTCCCGTTCTAACTACTTCACTAATATAAGCACCATGGTAAATACCTACGCCAACGATCCCGCACATTTCAACTGATAATACAACGTTAACTAAAGGTAAAACATTGTATATAAAGAATACTTGAACTAGTAAAGGTGTATTTTGGAAAAATTCCACATATACTCGACTGATTGCTTTTAAAATTTTAACTTCACTACAGGACATAACTCCAAAAATAATTCCTAAAATTAATGCTAAAATCAATCCTAGCAAAGCAACTTTAAAAGTTACTAACAAACCATCTACAAATAAATCCAAATTTGCAAAGATGCGTTGATATTGGTCAAAATTAAACATTAGTCTAATCCCCACTTAGTTACCATTTCATCCAATTTGCCGCTATCTTTTAATTCTCCAATAATTTTATCTACTTCATCAGCTAGATCTGTATTTTCTTTAGCTGTTGCCACACCATATTCTTGTGGTGCATATTTATCGTCTAATAATTTATGTCCTGTTAAATACCCTCTTAGAATTGATCCATCAACAGAGAAACAATCAATTCGTTTACCATCTAAAGCCGTATTAATATCAGGATATGAATCATATTCATTAAAATTCAAAGTAATTCCTAATTTAGATGCTTCTTCACTTAAAATTTCTTTCGTTGTAGATGATTTAGCGACACCAATAGTTTTTCCATCAAAATCTTTTAATGTCGTATATTTATCACTATCTTCTTCTCTAATTAATAATTGAACTGGATCTTCATAATATGGTGTTGAAAAATTATATGTTTCTTTTCGTTCATCAGTAATTGTAAAAGTTGCAATGACCATATCTAATTCACCTTTTTCTAACAATGGTCCTCTTGTTTTAGCTGTTACTGCTGTAAATTCAACTTTAGATTCATCACCTAAAATTTCTTTTGCAATTTCTTTAGCTAAATCAATTTCTAAACCTTCATATTCATTAGTTGATGTATTTTGTAACCCAAAATTCGGTACATCAGATTTTACCCCAATTTTAATTACATCGGCATCTTTGATTTTATCTAATGCTGATTTATCACTTGAATCATTAGAACTACATCCCGTTAATCCTAATGTCAAAACCATTAATAATACTACTAATCTTTTAAATAATTTCATTTAAAATTCCCCCTATCTTAATATCTTACTTAAAAACAATTTAGTTCGATCGTGTTTTGGATTATTAAAGAAATGTTCTGGTGTCCCTTCTTCTAAAATAACGCCACCATCCATAAAAATAACCCGATCGGCTACTTGTTTAGCAAAACCCATTTCATGAGTAACACATATCATCGTAATATTTTCTTTTGACAAATTAACCATTACATCCAATACTTCTTGAACCATTTCCGGATCTAAAGCACTAGTCGGTTCATCAAATAAGATAATTTTTTGTTTTGTCGTTAATGCTCTGGCAATCGCTACTCTTTGTTGTTGACCACCAGATAATTGTTCAGGATAAGCATCTGCTTTATTTGCTAATCCTACTTTTTCTAAATACATCATTGCTGTTTTTTTCGCTTCTTCTTTAGGTACTTTTTGCAGTTTTACTGGTGCCAACATTAAATTTTCTAAAACTGTTTTATGTGGATATAAATTAAACTGCTGAAAAACCATCGCTACATTATCACGAACAATACTCGTTTTATTCTTTTTTGTCATTACTTTTCCATCAATAGTAACTGTTCCACTGGTTGGTTCTTCTAAAAAATTAATACAACGAATCATCGTTGACTTACCAGAACCAGAAGGACCTAAAATAACTAACTTTTCACCTTCATTTACAGTTAAATTAATATCTTTTAAAACATGTAACGCTCCAAAGCTTTTATTTAGATTTTCTAGTTTGATCATATAATTCCCCCTCGTAAGTTTGTAATGCTTTAATAAAAACATCATTTAGCGGTCGTTTCTCTTTTAAATCATTAAATTGATAATCTACTAGTCTTTGTGAAACTTTAAAAATACTATCAACAATATAACAATTCAATGATGTTTTTAAAGGAATAGTGACATTTTGATCCTTAGTCAACTTCAACTCTAATATTTCTTGCATATCTTTAAGTAAATTTTCATCTTTGAGCATTTCTTTTTCCAAAGAAGAATAATCAAGTGGTGGCATTTGATTGTTTTCTAAAATATACAAACAAGCAAGTAATGCCCTAATCGAATAAAAGTAATCAATAATTTTTACATCTTTTTTACCTTCAATTCGATCGTAATGCATTGTTGCAATTGACCGATAACTAGAAGCCATTTTATATCCATCAAAATACCTTTTCGAAACCTCTTTCAATTCTTCAAATAACGGTGTCGTAAAATAAACTTTAGGTGAATATAACCACTCTAATATTGCTGGTAAAGATAAATAAATTCCATGAATAGCTCGATATAGATCAACTCCGCTAATATCCAACAAGCCATCATTATAATCAACATAATCTTTATGATCAGTTTCCATATAATCCTTTAATGACCTAATGTAAATAAAACGAACATCATAATCACTGTCCTTTGAAGCGAACCCCCACGCTCTTGAACCTTGTTGACAAGCATAAATAATTTTGAAATTTTCCTGCCTTTCAATCTCTTTTAGCTTGTCCAAAATTTCTTTTTCCACCATCACCCCTCCTAATAATTATTTATCACGATAATAATATTATATCACTTAATTCTATTTGTCAAGAAAAAAACCTGAAATATTAATTCCAGGTCTAGAAATAAACACTAAGAGATTTTTTCTTAAAAACAAATACTGAAAGTTGATAAGCAAAATAGAAAATAACTAAAATTACTATAACACTAATAATATTAATTAAATACAATTCCGTTTTCATTGTATTTGCTAGGGCATGAACGGAAAAGTATGATGAAATTGCCATTAAGACAA
>NZ_JAGHEW010000291.1 GCF_017889095.1 Thomasclavelia sp.
ACTAAAACTTTCAAGACGATTAGAAAGACGGTCAACGGTATTGATAAATCTGATATTTTCATGAAGACTTCTTCCAATTTCACTTAGAAGGTCACTCTTGGAAGAAGCAAGATTAAAATACATATCCATAACAAACTTTTGCTGCGGTTTGGAAAGACCATTAAAAATAATCTTATCAACATTAACAATTTCGCTTTTAGTTTCATATAGATCTGTGGTAAAATAGTTCATGGAAAATACCTCCTAAATTTTGTTTATTGTGTTAAAATTATTATATCATTTAAGAGGCTGATTTTCCTTATAAAACGGGATGAAACGGATAGAAAGATATTTAAATTCTGTCCGTTTTTATTTTTTTCCTAAACTCAAATTTATTACAACTTAACGAAATAGAAACCAGCGATATAATGCAAATGTATAAAAGGCTTGCCCCTATAAAATATTTACAGTAACCTTAGCGCTGATGTTGAAAACACACCCTTCTTGTTTCATCTTGTGAAATAACCATAATAAATAGCAATATATGTGTTAAAATCCCTGAAGAAAAGAAAAAGGGGAAAAAAGATGGAATTAAGTATTTTATTATTGCAACAGATTTTACAATTATTTATCATGATCTTTTTTGGTTTTTTATTAGTTAAAAGCCACACTTTAACTACTGATGATAGTAAGATCATTTCAATGATTGTTTTATTCGTTGCTTCACCATGTGCTATTTTAACATCATTTGCAATTGAATTTACACCAGATAAATTAATTGGTTTAGGATTATCATTTTTAGGAGCTTTGATCGTCCACCTTATTTATATTCCTTTGACCCAGTTTTTAGGAAAAATTTTTGGTTTAGCCCCAATTGAAAAAGCTACGGTCATTTATTCTAATTCGGGTAATTTAATCATTCCTTTAGTGGGAGCTATTTTAGGTAATGAGTGGGTATTATATACTAGTGGTTATATGGTTATTCAAACGATCTTACTTTGGACACATGCTAAAAGTTTAGTTTGTAATGAAAGAAACTATGATTTAAAGAAGATTATTTTAAATATTAATGTCATTGCCATTATTCTTGGAATATGTATGTTTTTATTTCAAATTAAACCGCCTGCTTTAATTTTATCAACTTTTAGTACTGTTGGTGGTATGTTGGGACCTTTAGCAATGATCGTTATTGGCATGTTGATTGGTGAGATGAACTTTAAAAATATTTTTAGCGAAAAAAGAACTTATTTAATTGCCTTAATGCGATTAATCATTTATCCAATCATTATCATTGCTGTTTTTAAACTATCGGGCTTAACTATGCTTACAAATGATGCTGGCCAAATATTTTTAATTACAATTTTAGCTGCCAGCGCACCAGCAGCGGCTACTATCACTCAATTTGCTCAGTTATATAATAAACATCCTGGTTATGCTAGTGTCATGAATATTATGACAGTTATCTTTAGCGCTGTTACTATGCCTTTAATGGTTATTATCTATTTATTCTAAAAAAAACGGGTACATTAACGTAACCCGTTTTCATTATCGATTAATACATTCCACCAGGCATTGCTGGAGCGACTGCTGGTTCATCTGATTTAATTTCAGCAACACCAGCTTCAGTTGTGATAAATAATGCCGAAATACTAGCAGCATTTAATAAAGCACTACGAGCTACTTTAGTTGGATCAATAATACCTTTATCAAACATATCAACCCATTCACCGTTTTTAGCATCAAATCCCATATTTTTATCAGCATTTTTTTGCATATCAACGATATCTTCACTATTATATCCAGCATTTTCAGCAATTTGGCAAATTGGAGCTAATAATGATTCCATAACAATATTGATACCTTTTTGAACATCAACATTATCATCTTTAAGAACTGGTTTTAATTCTTTATATGCTTCTACTAAACAAGCACCACCACCGATAACAATACCTTCAGCAACAGCAGCTTTAGTTGCATTTAATGCATCTTCAATTCTTAATTTCTTTTCTTTCAATTCACTTTCAGTTGTAGCACCAACTTTAATTGTAGCAACACCGTTAGTCAATTTTCCTAATCTTTCTTGATATTGTTTTTTATCATAATCACTTGTTGCAGTTGCAATTCTAGATTTAATTTCTTCAATTCTTGCTTTTAATTCTACGTTATCTTCATTAGCACCGATCATAGTAGTATTATCTTTAGTAACGATAACTTTTTTGATTGTACCTAATTCATCTAATTGAAGGTCTTCTAATTTCATATTTAAGTCTTTATTATAGAATTTAGCATTAGTTAAAGCAGCTAGATCTTGAAGCATTTCTTTTTGGTTATCACCAAATCCAGGAGCTTTTGTTGCAACAACATTAAATGTTCCTCTTAATTTATTTAATACTAAAGTAGAAATTACTTCGTTTTCATAATCTTCAGCAACAATCAATAATGGCTGATTAGTTTTTAATACTTGTTCCAATACTGGTAAAATTTCTTGAAGATTATTAATTTTAGAATTAGTTACTAAAACGTATGGATTTTCTAATTCTACTGTCATTCTTTCATGATCAGAAACCATATATGGAGATACGTAACCTTTATCATATTGCATACCTTCACTAATTTCTAATTCATTATCAAATCCATTGCTTTCATCAACATTGATAATTCCATCGCGGCCAACTTTATCCATTGCTTTAGCAATTAAATCACCAATTTCTTTGCTTCCAGCAGAAATCGTAGCTACACTAGCAACATCACTGCTTGTTTCAACTTGACGTGAATTCTTTAAAATTGTTTTAGCAACTTCTTTACTTGCATACTCAATTCCTTCACGCATTAAAACCGGATTGCAGCCTTTATCAACAGCTTTCATACCATTAACGATCATGTTACGGGCTAAAATAGTAGCTGTAGTTGTTCCATCACCAGCAACATCGTTAGTGTTGTTAGCAACTTCATATACTAACTTAGCACCCATATTTTCAAATTTATCTTCTAATTCAATTTCTTTTGCAATACTAACACCATCATTAGTAATTAATGGTGACCCATAACTTTTTTCCAATACTACATTACGTCCTTTAGGACCTAAAGTAATACATACCGCATCAGCTAATGTATTAACTCCTTTTAACATCGCTTTACGTGCGTCTGTTGAAAATCTAACTTCTTTTGCCATTTTCGATTACCTCCTAAGCTAAACAAGCTAAAATATCTTTTTCTTCAATTACAATATATTCTACATCTTCAATTTTAATATTAGTTCCTGAATATTCTTTATAAACTACTTTATCATTTTCTTTAATATCCGCTTTACAATCAGGACCTAAAGCAACAACTCTTGCCACACTTGGCATTTTTTTAGTTTCTGTTGCTAAAATAATTCCACTAGATGTTTTATTCTCTACTTCTTCTTTTTTTAAAATAACATTATCATGTAATGGCTTTATCATCATAATCACTCCTTTTACACTTAGCACTTGCCATCCCTTAGTGCTAACAAACATTATAATCTTTTTTAGCACTTTGTCAACACAAGTGCTAAAATTTTTTATATTTCTTTAAAATCACCTATTTCTTATCAAAATAAAAAGGAAAAACACTTTGGTCTTTCCCATTTTAAATATTAATTATAAACAACATTACTATTCTTGTAACCAATTTGCCTTATAATAATAAATCAGTAATATTACTGTACTCAACACCCAGGAAATAGGCCAGCCTAAATAAACAAACATAATATTATGATAAACATTAGCAGTAATCGTCACCCAAATTACTCGAAAAACACACCAGCAGCCAATTAATACGATCATCGGTATGCTAGTTTTTCCTACCCCACGCAAAATACCACAAACGGCCTGAGAAATTGTTAAAAATAAATAACCAGGTGCTAAACATTGCATCATCAATGTACCATAAGAAATTACATTTACATTAGTTGAAAAAATCTTTAGTAAATATGGTGTTGCCAAAATAACGATCACGCTTAATCCTAAAATAACTGCACAGCTGATTAAAATACCAATTTTAGCCCCACGTTTAATTCGCTTATAATCCTTAGCTCCTTTATTTTGGCCTACAAAAGTAGTTAGAGCCATCGATAAACTTAATACCGGTAAAATGGCAAAACCATCAATTTTGGTATATGAGCCACTGCCTGCCAT
>NZ_JAGHEW010000039.1 GCF_017889095.1 Thomasclavelia sp.
GTTACGTCATTGTTTAGATCACGAATTCTTAAATCAATATCGGTATCACCAGTGCTAACTAAAACTGTATTGATCAAATATCCATTTGCTTTCATAAAATCAACTAAATCAAATGGACGATTTCTTTTGATCTGTTTAGTTAATACCTGTTTAAATTCATCTTCATCCGGTTCTTGAACGATATCTAATAATTCAATGACTCCTTTGTTAGTTGTTTCATCGATATATGATTTAATTGAATGTAGCTTGTCAATTCCCTCATCAACTTCAGCTTTAACTTTCATTAACAGCTTATAATCAACGTTATTTTTTATAGTTTCCGGTACTTCATGACGAGCGGAAATATCTTTTGCTACGCTATCGATTGTATATGGATTAGGGAATCGACTCCAGTTTTCTTTATTTTCATCCATGTGTCTTCCCGCGCTGGCATTTTGATTATACTGTTCGTCAAATTTTTCCATTCCCTTTAAAATATACATTGGTAAATTAACATATCTTTGAGTAACGATAAATTTATTTTTAGCGTTACTTGTCGCTGGCGTACTGCCATTTGCAGTAATGATATCACCTAATATTTTTGATAATAATGGTGTATCCGCTAAAGTTCCAATATATATTTGTGAAGTAAACTGTTTAAACGAAATATTCGTTGATTGAGCCAATGTTTTAGCCCCATGAGATAAAGCATTATAAATTTCTCTGGCTGCGGTATTTAAAGCATCCATCTTTGGTGAACCAGGCTCATTGTTATCCCAGATAGCATCTAATTCAGCTGCGGTAAGATCCTGGTTGTTATAGGCAACAGCTACGAATTTTTCAATGATATCAGTTTTCATGTTGTTATGAGTTAAACATTCATCCATTAATTCCCGAACTTCGCTGACTACATCAAAATCATCTTCACTATTTTGAGCAATCCATTTTTCCCGGTTATTACGCATTGTATCAATAAAGTTTTTCGCTAACTCCCCAACTGATACCGTTGAGATAAAACTTTCAAGATATTTTTCCAATCGTTTAGCTTTTCCTTCACCGCTGGCTAAAATATTTACCGAATAGTGAGTTGTATTGCCTACTGTTTCCTTACTGCTTTGGGCAAAATATTGACCATCCTGATTTAAGATTCGTTGAATTTCCGTAAGTACTGAAGTATAGACATCAAAAATTTCATTATTTAAATTATTGATCTTGACAGCAACATTATATAAACCATCAGCAATCATTTCATATAAAGGCGCATCAATATTAGTGATTACCGCTAATTTAGTGCAGGCATCTTTATACTGTCCCATTTCTTTTTTACCAGCCAGCATTCCAGTTGCCCCATTAGCTAATTGAACAATTCGTTGTTGACCGCCATTATTAAATGTATTACGGGCATTATTAGCCTGCTGTTTGAACTGATTACTTAAATTCAGTAATTGTTCTTCAATTCCTGAAAATGGATCATCACCTGGATTACCTACTCCCGCTTCAATTGACTGATGCTTGATTGCTTTTAAAGCTACATAAGGACCATAAGTATTAAAGATATGATCAATCTGTTTTGATAATTCTTCAAATAATTTACTTTCAAACTGAGCCCGATATGCATTAGTAATATTCTGGGCATAATGATTAGCATAATTGCTGGCTAAATTATAACCGTACATTGGATTATCTTTGATCATATTTTTTCTGATTACTTCTTCAACGACAATATTTCGATTAATTGGATTTTTAGGATTGATCGTAATTGCCATCTGTCTTACTGAAACAATATTATCAATACCGACAGTTGTATATACTTCATCCATCATGCCTTTATTAACATTTTTAAAATTCATGAATTCTGCTAGTACATTTTCATAAATCTTATTAACACAGTATGCCAAAATTTCATCACGAGGAATCTTGATAGCATTATATCCTAATACCTGATATTTATATGAAGCATAACGGTGGAAATCTTTACGGTTTGGATGATTGACAAACCAGGCTTTTAACATTGCCTGTTCATTGCTCATCAATGAATGAGCTAACTGGACTGGCTGTCCATTTCCATCAACAAAAGAAATATCCGTTAACATATCCATCAATTGATCAGTTAAACGTCCCATCGTAATATCCAGTGAATTGATTCCTCCGGATTCTGAATAACCGGAAATCAAAGTACAGGTAGAGAAAATATTGCGATTGGAATTTACTTCTCCAACTCCCAGTTTCAAATTATAGTTGCTGCCAGTATCTTCAATATTCATGAAATAATCAATTTCTTTTAAAGCTGCATATCCGTTAGTTTGTAAGTTTAATTTAATATTTTCGTTATTTTTGATTCCTTCTACTTCAAACTGAGCATCAGGAGTATAAATATACCCGGCAAGTGTATATTTAATAAATCCTAATTCATTAAAAATATCATGGATCATATATGGAATATCAATAACTGTTCCAGAACCGGTACCTCCAGAGATTCCAGCAATCACAATAACGTCAACATTACCGTTGATTTCATTAGCTTTAGAAATAGCATTATTAATTACCGTATGGAATTTAACACGAATATTATGATAAACCGTATCATTAACTAACATTGCCCGACCAATTTGTCTTACTTGCTGGGCCCCATCGTTTCTAAGTGGCGTTCCAATCAAGCTAGGACTTAACCAGGCTTTGATATTTTGCGGAATTGATTCTTTGTATAATAACTGATTGATAATTGGGTCATATAAAGAAACTGTTTCTCCGGCATCCATATTAGCATTAGGATCAGAGTTTTTTGTTCCATCTTTTTTTATTTTAGAGATTTTATCAGCATCATCAATATCGGTATCTAATAATCTAAAAAATACTTTATCAGATTGTCCAATTTCCCTTTCAAACTTTCCTTTTAACATATTGGCAGTCTTACCGCCAAGACCACCTAAACTGATAATGATCGTTGGATTAGGTTTTACGTGAGATTTTTCGCTTACAAAAGCCACTCCACTATGATTAAGTTCTAATTCTTTTAATTTATCTTTCTTTAGCTGACTTAAAGCCATATCTATCCCTCTCTTTACTATTATTTTTTAAAATGTAAAATCGTCAAAATCATTGAATGAATCTTTGTTTGGATTTGGATCGTTTTGATTAAACATTTCCATATTTGGATCAAACGAATCTTTTTTCATCAATATTGATGAACGATATGTTCCATTAATGCATAAAACTAATCCTGTTTCATCTTTGACATAAACAGTAAAATCTTTAGTTTGTTTCCATGATTCCTTGATTTTCATTCCGTATTGCATATTATTGTTGTAAGAAACATTTGGATTTTTAACAACGATCTTACATCCATTGCGACCAAGATAAGTACCAATAAACTTAACTGATTCTAAAGCTTTTTTAATGGTATTATTTTGTTGTAATAAATTATATAAAGTATATGTTTTTTCATTTGCTGTTTCATTATAAATATCCTGAACATATTGCATTATACCGGTTGCTAATGTTTTCTTACGTTTTAAGAAAATATTGCTTGGGTATTCTTTAATCGTTCCAATTGCATAAGATTCAAGATCATTTTCAACAGTAATATTTGTAATTGTAAATGTTCCTTTAATTAATCTTGATTTTCTTAATATTAAAATTACAATTCCTAAAATAATTAATCCGATTAAAAATGGTATTGCCGCAAAAAACACAACTAATGCTTTATCAACGACTTTAACAGCAAATGAACTTTCAACGGTATTTCCCATTTCATCTTCATAAGTAAGAGTTACTGTTGCTGAACCCCAGTTTTTCCCAGTTAATGTTAAACCGTTTTTAGTTAATTTAGCTTCAACATCATCAGGATTATTTGATTTTACTTCAGTTACTTCAAAACCAACATCATCAGGATCATCAATGACACTATTTAATGTTTTCATGGAAATATCTTTGGTAACACTACTCTTAAATGTTTTATCAAGCGTTTGTTCACCAATTTTATTTTCAAATTTCTTTTTATCAATAGCTATTGGCTGTTTATCAGCTTGAATTTCAAGATAATCATTTAATTTAAATGAATCAGATTCAACCAAAACATCCAGACCATAAGTTGCTACATGATCTAATTGCATCTTAGCTGTTAGTCTACCATTAACAAAACTTAATGGCACTTCTTGACTTTCTTTAGTATCTTTAGCTGTTACAACAACTTTAGCATTTAAATTTGCATAAGTATCTGCTGTTGTTACTGGTTTACCATCTTGATTAATAACTGTTTCAATCGTAAAAGTATCACCATTGTTTATATGATCTACTTCATTACCATTACTATCAAGGATTTTATTTTCTAAAACATAATCATAATAAGGAATATATGTCGCTGAAATTAAGACATCCTGATTAGTTTCAATAATATATTTACCGGGTTTAGGATCATAGAGCTTGATTACACAACTATATTCATACATATATAATCTAGCTACTTGATCGTCTTTGAAATCAACTTCATCACCATCACTATTAATCAAGCTAATTCCCGCGTTACCAAGCTTACTATTACTAGTAATATTGATGTTAGCTTCTTTTACATTAGGAGCAATTTGAATCTCGTTATCAACTACAGTAACCGTATTAGAACCCATTAATTCCGCAATTACGATATTAAAATAATCACCAATTGATGAAGCATCGGTTTTGGTAGTAATACGATTTTGGGAATTGGCAATTGCGATACTGTCTAATTTTTGATATGGAGTATCGTTAGTATTTGCCATTTCATCACCATAGCCAATACAATAAATTTGAATTCCCGAATTCTTAGCTGTTACTAATGCTTGATTTAAACGAGCATCACTTTCTTTTTCTTTATCTAGTTCATAACCAAAATCATTGCGTCCATCAGAAAGAAGCAAAATTGCATGAACTCGACCATCATTAACATCAAACATTTCAATGGCATCAGCGACAGCATTAGACATATCAGTATCTCCGGTATATTTAACATCATCGATCCATTTAGCCGCTGAATTAATCTTGGAGTTATCATCTAAACTCGTTAATCCGTCTTTCCATTTAGTGCGACTACGATTAAAAGTGATAATATTAGCTCGGCTTTGTAAAGGCAACATCGAAATAAATGTTTTTGCGGCATCTTTCATCAAACCATCAGGATCGTTTTCTTTCATCGAGCCTGATTGATCTAATACTAAAACAACGTCCAAAGCACGATCTTCTTTACCGTCAACGGCAAAAGAAGGTATGACCATGAGTGTTAAGGCCATTGAAATAGTTAGTATTAATAATCCTATTTTTCTTTTCAATTTTCATCCCTCCTACTGTAAATACTGAATAATACTTGCAGTATTACAAATAGCTTCTACAAATATTAATAATAACACCAATTTTATCCATTGCCGTTCAACTGGCGATTTATAAAATTTAGCTTTTGGTACCTTTTCGTTAATAATAACGGGTCGATTTATCGTTTTTCCATCTTCTTTAACCAGTTTTGATTGATGAAAGTTATAATGATAACTTGATTTTTCAATCAATGGGAGATAAGTTGAATTTCGGTGTCTAAATTTTTCTAGTTTATTTGATAATCCTCCCTGCTTACATCTTTTCCAGTCATCTAAAAACTGCTGATAGTATTTTAGAGTATCCTGATGATGATGATAAACGTTATCAAATTTTCTTTTGACAAAAAATAGATAATATAACCCATAAATATAATAAACATCCAAATAGATAAAATATGCCGTTAAAACTAGTGCTAAGATTCCTAAATATTTAAAACCAAAAAACACATAATTAGCTGAATACAGTACATCATAAGAGTCAGAAAAATATTGCCAGAAATGAGTAACAACATTGATAAACTGAGTTTCATGGATAATTCTGATTAATAAAAAATTATAAATCAAAAAATAGATAACTTTTTTTACCAAATGATAATCTTTACCATAACCAACCTGCTGATATCTACCCATTGCATTGCAAACATCACCCTGCCAATAACGTTTATAATGTTGATCAACTGCTTCAAAATTGTCATTTACAACTTGGCGATCTTGTAACAGCTTTTTATTAAATTTTTCTTTCATTTTATCTAAATTATATTCAACTGGATTATCTAGTAAATATTGATAAGCAACGATATATTGTCTTTTATCTTTATCACTGATCTTAATAAAATAATTAGTCGTATGTTTACTAGTAACAGCATTATTATTTTCTAAAACATCATATTGATAATTAAATGGATTATTTTCAAAAATTTTGACTAGCTGATTATATTCATTAATAATATCTGAATAAAAGATATTTTTTTTAGTAATTTTATCAAGCAGTGAATTTAGTAGATTTTGACTTTCTACTGTAATAAATTCATATTGACTACGATGGTTTAAAAACCATTCAATATGTTTTAAATCCTTTAAACTGCTTAAAGTTTCTTCAAATATATATTCCATCACAATCAACCTTATCTTTTAAACAGCTTGCCAAAGCCTTTCTTTTTATTTTTTTCTTGATTAAAATCATCGTCTATAAAATCATTTTCATAAAAACTGCGTTTTTTATTACCTCTTTGAGCTAATTCCACAAAAGTCCGTGGTTCAATCCGTCCATCTTCTACGTAATATTCACTAATTTTCTTTACAATTTCAGGATGATATTGATTTAAGACATTAAATACATAATTACCAGATATTTCAATTGGTTCAAAACCTTTAAAATAATAATCAACAATTTTCTTAATTAAATATTCATCATCGATTACTTGCATTAAATATGGAAAATGCGCTACTGATAATAATCTTAAATTTAATAGTTGTTTAAGCCCACCAATCAATGAAGTATCTAATACTGATGGTACCAGAATAAACTCTAAAATTGATTTTAGTTTCGCTGCTTCAATTGCATAACCATCACTTCCAAAAATAACTTTCAAATGATCGTCAGCTTTAATAACTCCTTTATCAACATATTTTTGCATTAATCGATAAGCTTTTAAGACACTTGAAAGATCGCTGATTTCATAGATCATTGCAGCTTTTAATTTTGCAAGTTCATCTGCTTTAGTTTTTAAGATATTTTTAAATTGTTGATAATCATCAGCTTCCAAGACATCTTTCAATGTTTCTAATGAACTATTGCTTTCATTGATCTTCACTTCATTAAAATCACCGCTATTTAAATAATCCTCAAACCATTCTTTGATTCCAGAACTTAAAACGATCTTATTTTCCCCAAAAACCATTTTTGCATTAATTTTCATAATAGCCGTCGTAAATTCTTGAATATTCATATTAGTCATTGAAGCAATCTCACGACCAATTTGATCACCTTCAGCAATCAAATTGGTTTCCAATTTAGTATCTATCTCACTAATTTTTTTAGTTAATAAATTAATTAATTCATTAATGATCTGTTTTAACTGCAATGAACCGATATCTACGTTTTTTAAACTATTGATTTCTTGGGCTAATAATTTTTTTAAGCTAAGTAATGTATTAACATCTTGACTGCTACTATTTATTTTATTTTTCAAACTATCTAAATACCAGCTAATTAGACGATTATGATCAATCGTTAAACCATCAATACAATCAGCAAAACGAATTGTTTTAGCAGCTTGCAAAGATAACGAAGTTAAATTTTCATTATATAATTTAAATAAATTTTCAAATAAATAATAATTATAATAGATATTATCTACTTTAGTTTTAATTACACCAACTAACATTTCATATAAAGGACCTTTACGGAAACTATTTTGATCAACATAATTGATCCATTCTGGTAATAGTTTTTCTTGAGTTCCTTGTAACCATTTTTGAAGATTAGCATAATAACTTACACAATCACTAATTTTTAAACGGCCGTTTTTTGCGATTTTCGATAATTTTTCAAAATGAGCTTTCCGCCCTTCATCGTCAAGTTCACTAACTAAATAGTGCGCATAATTAATTAATCGTTTATCAATTTTGGCAGTTAAAGCTTCCAAATTAACATCATCTAATTTAATATAACTATCATTGATTGTTTTAACTTCTTCATAAGGATATAAGACAAAAGCAACTTTCCCACTGCCGCTTTCATCTTCTTTACTGTAAGTTAAAAAACCATATCTTTTTCTTAATTCATAAGGCAGATAGCGATATATTGATGCTAAGATCTGACGAGTTCGCCAATTATAATTATCCCCTTTAGTATCAACAATTATTTTAGTTTTTTTATTACTTTTTTCATTATTCATAAACGATGCTAAGATAGTAATCAATTGCTCATCGGATAAACAATTTTCATTAAATTGTTTTTTAGCAAACTGATATTCATCGATATTTTGATGATTATAAATACTTACATCCTCATCTTTTACAAATTGATAATTGAAAATTTCAAAAAACTGTTCCTTAAAAAATTCATCATCAACATTTTCAATCAAAGCATGGAAATAATAACACGGTGTTGCAAAATTGCTCATGTGCCCCGCTTTAGTAATGATCAAACAATTTTTAGATAACTCATTATTTAGATTGCTGATGGCATAAGTAATTGCTTCTGGTTCATTAGCAACACTAGTATAATTATCACGATAAGTAATAAAATCATATTTTAAATAAGATTCTAATAATGCTCTTTCTACGCCGCTTGTTAAATCTGGTGATTTACTGATGGTTCGATAGTTAATTCCATCGTTTGCATATAATAATTGCATATTATCCCCCCTCTACGAATTATTATTTAACTTGACTTGGATAGTAAAAAATCTTGCCAATTTGATCTGGTGTTACTAAAACATTTTCAATTTCCTGATATGTTTCAGTAACTAAACCAAACATTTTCTTTCTTTGTTTAGTGACAATTTCTTCTTTATACACTGGAATTATTCCAAGCGCCGCTAATGTCCACAAAAATGGACCTTCGATCATTGAAGGAATTGGCAAATTGCTGCCACTGCCTTTATCGGCTAAAGGATTATCTACTGAAAATCCATAAGAAGCAACTGCTAAAGGTGTAAAGCTGCCAAAAATATTTTCAATTGTCGCTGGAATTGCCGGTGTTAAATTTAAATATTTAAATGATTTATCAATAAACCATTTCATATTACTATAAAATAAGATTCCATTTTCATTGACCCATGGGGAATTAATTGTTTTATTATTTAAATATTGCATGGGATTTTTAACAGAAGCAAAAGGATTAAATCCTGGATTAAAAATTCCGTATTCTTCAGTTGCCTCATCACTACGAGTAATTAAAACCGCTGTCGGAATTTTTTTAGTCATTGAAATTGCCTGCATTGTTTTTTCAATGTTGGCAAATGCTTCCATAATATTAATATTTACCTGATCGGCTGTAGCTACGATATGCTTTTTGGCAATTTGTGAAGGGGCAATACATAACCAGATCATATCTGCTGAACGAATAATTTCCCGCTGTGCCGTAACAAAATCAGCACCAGATTCATTGCCAATTGCATCATCATACACTTCACCTGGCATATCAATAAATGTAAAGATATAATTTTTACGATTATTTACTTTAAAGGTCATCGAAAATAACGGTACGGCTTCTTTATTATCTGATGACATATCCCGTAATACTGGTGTTTTAGCAATCTTTTTACCATATACATACGGTTCTAACAAATCGGCTTTAAATGCCTTCCAGCCATCACCTGAATAAGCAATATTGATTAGTACATTTTGATCATGCCCTAATGTATCAATCCCATCACCTTCACGCATGATACTAGCTAATAATGCCGCTAAATAAGCCGTTTTCCCAACTCTGGCAGTTCCCGCTAGACCGATAATAATTTCTTTATATCTGCCAGCATGACCATATAATTCTTTACCACATGGGAACCCATCCTTACCCCGACAAACAAATTTTGAAATATTTTTAGTTCTTTTATCATCAAAAGTTACTTCTAACTTATTAGCAAAAGAGTTTCCCTGATCATCATCTTGCATTTTAACGATTACATCAAAGCTGGCAATGACAACTCCTTTGTTATTTTTAACCCGATTAGCAATATCTTGAATTTTTTCAGCTAATTCGTCAATATCATCATCATGAGATTTAGCCATAAAATGTGTTAAATTTTCATATTCAATATTATCAACACTGCTTACTAAAATATCAATCGTTGCTCGAGTGGTGTTAGCAATCTTAATCAAGTGTTTTCCAAGATCATCAGTTGTAAAAACAAAATTTCCGCGATAAGTATTATCGCCACTTTGTTTAAAGCCATACTCCTTGACTAGATCCTCTAATGTTAAATATAAACATAACTTTAACCCCGTTAAATCATACCATTCTTCACTCGAACCAAAATGTCTATTTTTTGTTTTTTCTAAAGCAATATTGATTAAGTCACCAAAATCAAATGCTAATTCACTTGCATCCATTACCCTTCCACAAACTGGACAATGTACTTTATGAAATGCCATCTTCTTTCCCCCTAACTAACAAAACTTAATATTTATAAATTGGCTAATAACTGAAATAACCAATTAGACAAAGTTTCCACTAGATTATTAAAGAAACGTAAAACTTCATTAAAAATCAATCCTAAACCAGGAATAAAACCAAAACCATGAATACTTGTCCAATAAGCAAACACTAATAACCCTGCTACTATAGAAATAGCGATAAATTTATAAGTCATATCATTATTAACTTCTTTAATTTTTTGTTTTTCTACTATTCTTTTTAAAGAATTCATTTACTTTTACCTCAAATATACAATTCTTTTTTATCTATAATATCTTCAATTGTTTCTTTTTCTTTACCAAAAATATTTTTATTAACATTGATTTTTTTAGCCTCTAAACAGCCTAAACTAGCCAATGTCCAAATAAATGGTAATTCTACCATTGAAGGAGCAATATTTTGACCTGTTAATTTATCATCATTTACATCATATCCATACGAAGCAATTGAAAACATTGAAAAGCCTTCAAAAATATCACCGATCGTTGCTTCAAAGCTAAGCATCTGCTTGACAAAATCTCTCGTTGAACTAACAAATTCATTTACTTGATTAAGATTTAAAATTTGACCCTCGATCAAATATTCTTGCATTACATTAGTTTGTGGCTGATATAAATTAGGATAATCATTTTTTAATAAATCACTTTGAGTAACAATGATACAAGCAGGTGTTTTAGCTGGATATAGATTATTTAGAGTATTTGCTAAATTAGCTAACTGATCGATTTTAGTATTATTTGCCCTGCTGTATTTTAAATTATGATATTTATTATTAAACATCGCCGGTTCAACACAACACCAAATAGCATCGGCACTTTTTAAAATATGTCTTTTTTCACTAATGAAATCAATTCCTTCATCACCATCACTATCAAACACTTCACCTGGCATATCAACAAAAACAAAATTATAGTCTTCACCTTTAATTTTTAGTGATAGATAAACTAACGGTATTTCATCAGTATTTTCCACTGCTGTCTTACTGATAATTTGTCCTTGATGATATTTAGAAACTATCTCATCATTAAATTTTATAAAACTATCATTCTTTTCATAGTTTTCTTTAGCAATCGAAATAAAATTATCATCACTAAATTTTTTTAATCTATCAATAAGTGAGGCAATATAAGCCGTTTTTCCCACTCGCGCCAAACCAGCTAAACCAATAATATATTCACGATAATAACCAGCCTGACCATCAAACACTTCACCACAGCGCGGACAAACACGATTAAAGTCTTCGTATATTTTTTCACCAATTACATAACGTATACCAATTGGCATCTCGTTACCTAGATCATCTTTATCTAAAATTATTTGTAATGGTATTGAAATGATCACATCATTTAATTGATGTGACATTAAGGTTTGCACCAGCTTTTCGATATCGGCCATTTTTTCATCAAAGCTGCTGTGATTAGAAGAAATTGTTTCAAATAAATTATTATATAAATGACTATTACGATGATTATTTTTTATTTCTTCAAAAGTAGCCGGTTTCATTAAAAACTCTAATTGTTTAATTACCTGGCGTACTGTTAAATTTAATTTTCCTAATTTTTTGGTATTTAAAACATAATGCATTTCTTGACAAATATCACGAATCGTATAATAAAATTTTAAATCTAGTCTTACTAATGATTGCCAAGTTTCATCATTGGTATTTTCAATTGCAAGCGCAAACAATTTACTAAAATTAAAGGCAACTAAATCAGCCGTAGTAAATTCGCCACATCTAGTACAATGCATTTTATTGTATTTTACAGGGCTAATTTTTTCCATTTTTCTAACCTCTTTTTTTCGACATATATTACTTAAAGTATACTCTTTAAACTGTATAATTGTCAATAATAGTAGCGTATTTTGTCTTTTAGAAACACCATTAAAAAACGATTGAATTATCAATAGTTTATCATATTTTTTTCATCTAAATCTTACTTTTTTCTTAATTTTTTCATAAGAAAAACAGTTGTAATAATAACTTTAATTACAACTGTTTATAAATTACTATTTATTTTAGATAACGTCTTTTTACAACATAACAGCATCCCGCTATCACGCTAGTTAAAGCCATTAATTCTAATGAAACTAATAGATTAGTGTCATCACCAGTGGCTACAGATGAAGTTGGTTTTTTAGAAGTTGATTCTGTTTTATTTTGCGTAGTTTGATTATTTTGATCAACTATTTCAACTTTAGGATCATTTTCATCTTGAGATGGGATATCCGTAACCGGTTCATCCACTACCGGTTTATCATCATCTGGACCTTCAACTGGATCATCGATTACTGGTTTATCGTCATCGGGATTTTCAACTGGGTCATCGATTACTGGTTTATCATCATCGGGATCAGTTGCTTTAATAACTGTAATTTCAACTGTTCCTTTAATTGCCTCGTAATTTGATGATTCTGGGGTAAATACCCAACTAACTTCATGACTACCAGCTTGATATGTCATATCTGGATTTTCCCATGCTAGTGTTCCTGACAATACTTCACCATTTACTCCAGTAAAAGTACCTTTTAAAGTGATTGATGATAACGGTTTTCCAGCTTCTAATTTTTCTACATCTAAGTTTTGTGGTACTTTAACTTTAGCTGGTGTTATTCCCATGTCAACTGTCAATGATGTTGCCACTTCTAATTGATAATTATTTACTTTATCACCAACCAAAGTTACTCCAGAAATATTAATTTCTTTTTCTCCGGCATTTGCACTTTTATAATCAGCAACAATCTGTCCACCAACTTGAACTTTATCATTTTCTAAAATTCCTTCAACATTACTTACAACAATTTTAGCTTGTGCTGGTAAACTAGTTGTTCCATCATATTCTTTTGTCGGATTACCTTCAATAGCTAAAGTAGCTTTAACAACTTTTTTAGCTACATCTACTTCTTCAAAACCGCTAACTGTTGCATAGTTAGTGTCACTAGGAGTAAATATCCATTCTACTGAGTAGTATTTTCCAGCATCCAATACAACATCACTATTTAACCATTTGATCGTACCAGATACTTCTTCTTTAGTAACTGGATCAACCATATTGGCACTAATAGCTAAATCATTTAATGATTGACCATAAGTAAGGGTTCCATTTGTTGAAACTGTTCCACTTGGTATCTTTTTATTGTTACTTAACACCTTGATCTTAACATCGAAATCATTAAAATTGGTAGATTTTACAGTTACTGTAATTGTTCCAATTTCTTTTTCTTGATTACTATTTACCGCTAAAACTGGTAAAGATAAACTATCACTTTCTATTTTAGCACCACTATTATAGTAATCACCTAAAGAAATATTTTTTAATGTATAAGTCGCCTTTCCTAATGTTTGATTACCTGACAAAGATGGTAATAACTGTGTCAAATCATAATGATAAGTTTGTTCTAGATTATTGGTAACTGTCATTTCTCGATTTTCAGGATTAGAAATACTTGCTTTAACAATCTCTCCAGCAGCAGTTGGTACATTTAGTTTAGTATAATAACTATCAGCACCGTTTACAAAATTAACTTTAAAATTCTTAACTGTTAAGTTTTGATTTCCTACTTGAGAATCAGAATATGCAATATCTCCAGTTACGCTTGCTTCATTATTTAAAATACCATTTAACTGCAATTTTACATCACTTGAAGGAGTATTAGTTCCATCATATTTTTTAGTTAATGTTCCTGTAATTGAAGCTGTTAGCTGTTTTTTTCCTAAACTGATTTTGCCACTATCTCTAATAACACTGCTATCATCATCAATAAAACGAACAACGATCGTTAAATCATCACTAACAGGAAGTTTTTTAGTGCTTGTATCATAACTTAACTGATAAGTTTTATCTTCATTAATCGTGACAGGTTCACTTAATTGTGTCAATTTACCATTACTATCTTGATAATATAAAGCCATTTGTTTACCAGTAGCCCCAGATACATCTACATTTACATCAATACGATCACCATAAACAAATTTAGAACTTTCTTTATCATTATTTTTAATTGAAGTAATACCAGCAGTGACTGGTACATTAGAAATCGTATAAGCAAAAGTATTAGTAATACTTGGATCACTTTTTAAAGTGATTGTCGCTGTATGATCACCAGCATTTTTAGCAATCAGTTTGCCATTTTCACTTGTTCCAAAACCA
>NZ_JAGHEW010000292.1 GCF_017889095.1 Thomasclavelia sp.
GTTGAAAGTGAATTAGTAGCTAAAAAGACGATACTGCCACCTTTACCACCATCACCTCCGGCTGGTCCCCCTTTAGGTACATGGGCTTCACGACGAAAAGCAACAGTTCCATCGCCGCCTTTTCCCGCTTCAACTCTAATTTTTGCTTTATCTATAAATTGCATCTAGCCACCTCTTTTCTTATAGTATGTTATCTTTTTTAATTATAATACACGAAAAAATCCCTTTTCAGGGATTTTATTTATGCAGCAGGATATACAGAAACTTGTTTACGATTTCTTCCTAATCTTTCAAACTTAACGATTCCATCGATAGTAGCGAATAATGTATCATCGCCACCTTTTCCTACATTAGTACCTGGATGAATTTTAGTTCCTCTTTGTCTGTAAATAATAGATCCAGCAGTGCAGAATTGTCCATCTGATAATTTAGCACCTAATCTTTTTGATTCAGAGTCACGACCATTTTTAGTTGACCCAACTCCTTTTTTAGAAGCGAATAATTGTAAATCTAATTTGAACATCATTTTTTACACCTCCACAGTAGATATTTTAATATATTGTCCATAGCTTTCAACCATTGTTTCCAAGATTACCACAAGTGTCTCTAGTACCACCTGGCAAGTTTGATCGAATTGATTGATTGCTATATTGATATAACCTTCATTAACCTCGATTGTTCCTAACTGGTCAGTTAAAAAGTTTTGTTTTACTAGCATATTTAAAGTTCCAATAGCAGCAGTAGATACTCCTGCACAAACCAGATCTTTACCATACTCAGCACTTTTAGCATGACCACTGATCTCTAAGTTAACAATTTGTTTGTTTCTTTGTTTGACAGTTACTTTGATCATTAACCGTTAATTGCGTTGATAACTAATTTTGTATAAGGTTGTCTATGACCTTGTTTTTTGTGATAATGTTTTTTAGGTTTATATTTGTAAACGATAATTTTTTTACCTTTACCTTGTTTTTCAACTGTTGCATCAACAGTAGCTCCTTCGATATATGGAGCACCTAATTTAATTGATTTATCACCGATTGCTAAAACTTTATCAAAAACGTATTTTTCACCAGCTTCAACATCTAATTTTTCAACAAAAATAGTATCCCCAGCTTCAACTTTTAATTGTTTTCCACCTGTTTCAATAATTGCGTACATCTTCGCACCTCCTATAATATTTAAAATCTCAGACTCGCCAACCAAGGCAGCATTGCTTTAATACCTCTTATGCGCGGTTGTAGCTAGAGGTCTACAACAAGTGAATTATATAATTTTAACTTTGTTTAGTCAACCTTTTTTTAGTTTTTTTATTAATTCCACTAAGATCGTCCTTTCATCATAACGATGATTATTAATAATATAATAATTAACATAAGGACGATAAAAACGAAAATCATAATTTATTTTTATTTTATGATAAGGATTATTATCAATTCGCTTTAAATATAACCGAATGATCTGATAACGAAATTCTTTGATATAACCATAATTAAGATATAGTAAATAACTAAAAATAATTAAATAGCCCCATTGTAAGTATAGTACGATCAAAATCGATAAAGTTAAGATCGATATTTTAATCTGTAATCTAACTGCCTGATAATAATCTAAAACTGTCGATAACAGAAGTAACAATATTTTAGAACCATCTAAAGGATAAATTGGTAATAGATTAAATAATAATACTAAGCGATTTACAGCTAACAAATAAGTACTGTCAAAGAAAAACTTGATAAAAAAATATAGTGGTAAATGAACACATAAACCGCCTAATAATAAAACCAGTTCTTCAACAATATGATGCAAGCCGTAATCATGTAAACTTAAAAAAGCGCCAAAGGGAAAGATTTCTACTTTTTCGATTTCAAAATTAAACTTTTTTGCAAAATAATAATGACCATATTCATGAAGACAAACAATTACTAAAGCACTTAAATATTCAATTAAATTATCATTTAAATAAGCCGCTAAAAGATATAACAAAGTAAAAGGATGGACACGCCAGCTACTCCATCCCCTGGTAATCTTGATAACTAATTTCCTTACCTAAATATTCAAATTCTAAAACTAACTGATCCTGATAACTGCCTAAAATCATCCCTTCTTCTACTTCATCATATAAAGTCACCATGATATTATCAATGTTGCGATAAGTAATTTGTACTTCATCATTACCCAAAACAATTACATAACCACCAGTTTCTTCATCACTGCCGGTTTCAATCACTCGACCTTTAGCCATACTTAAAACTTCATTACTGTTATTTTTAAAATAATCGCCATCAACTTGCTGGTAGGTTACTTCACTGGAAACAGTGACTTCTTCATCAGGTAAAAAGGAAAATAATGTATCGGAAATCCAGCTTGTTACTGCTTTATAATTACTATCATTTAAGATCATTTCTTTTAATTTACTATCAGGATTTAGTTTTAAATATGATAAAGAAACTAAACCAACCACAATTACGACCATAAATTTGATCATGAAATTATAAAAACGTTTAAAATTATCGTCATTTAATGGCTGTTTAACACCCTTTCTTTTTTGGATTCTTTTTCTCACTTCATCTAAATCATTCATCACATCACCTAATTTATTATATGAATCAGGTTTAGGTAAAATTCATCAATTAAGAATAAAAAAAGCGACGCAACAAATTTTTCTTTTTATATTTAGCATAAGGAACCTGCTGTCCTAGTAAACGTTTAGAAATATTAGTAAAGCAAGTATGTAATAAATGCTGATGATTCAAAAAGATTGGTACCCCACGATTATTAGCTTCGATCATATCATGACTTTCATAAACAATTCCTAATAGCGGTAAAGATAAGATTTCTTTAGCATCATCAATCGTTAAAGAACGAGCATTTTCAATATCATCTAGATTTACTTTATTAACGATCATATTGATTGTATTGATCCCTTTTTTCATCAGCAGACCAACGACCCGATCGGCATCACGAAGCGAAGAAACATCAAGGTTAACAACGACAATTGCTTCATTAGCTAATGAAGCAGAGTATTCAAAACCTTTTTCTACTCCCGCCGGACTATCAACAATGATAAAATCATAATCTTTACTTAACTGTTCAATTAATGCATTCATGATTTTTGTATCAAGATCTTCAAATGATAAAGATTTACATGAAGGCAATAAACTCAAACCATCAATTCGTTTATCTTTAACCAGTACTTGTTCAATCGTACAGCGACTTTCAACTACATCATTTAAATCATAAACGACCCGATTTTCTAGTCCCATCATCACATCCAAATTTTTAAGACCAAAATCACCATCGATCAGACAAACTTTAAATTTAGAAAAAGCTAACGCACTAGCCAAATTAACACTGATACTGCTTTTACCTACACCACCTTTACCTGAAGTAACTACAATTACTCTAGACATAAATCATATCCCCCTTATCTAAGAATATTTGACTATCTTTATAATAAAGCATCGTTAGTTCATAACTTGTATAATTATGTCGGGAAACTCCATTAATTCTTATGTGGGCATTTTTAAAATACTGACCACTAATTTTTGCTTTAGCATTTAAACCTTCAACTAAACCACTGACTCGTCCCATGACATAAAGTTTGCCTTTAAAACGCACGATCGCTCCTGGATTGATTTGTCCAATGATCAACGCATCCTGATCCAATCCAACACCTCCCCAGCATGAATTGTTTGATTAATGACTTTGATTTTATTTTTCTTTTCACTACGATGCATATTAATTCCATCAAACAAAACAACCTGCTTTTCAAATAATAAAGTCAACAATTTTGATAATTCATGAACCGTTAAAATTCGACTTTTAAAATCAAAAAAAGCCTTTGGATAATAACCATCACATTTAAGCAACGGTGATTCCAAAAGACTTTTTAACTGATCCAATAAAATATTAAATTCCTGACTATCATCAAATACAAAAACTAAATGATTATTAACTCCTTTTACTTTGATATCCATTGACTTTACCCTCGAATCCTAATTTCTTATGGATAAAATAAACTGGTGCAATTAACAATAAATTAACGCCTAAAGTCGGCAATAACCGATTAGTTACAAACATTACTACTGATAACTGCGTCACATTAGTTATCCACATCAACCAGTATATCACGACCTCCTGGGCGATTATTGTCACAATCACAGCAATAAACATTTCTAGTAGCGTATACGCCGCCAATTTAGTATATTTCTTTCCAAAAAAAGCATACAAGCAATAAAGCAAAACATAAATCAATAAACTATTAGCATAAACAATAGCATAATATAACCCGGTTACTGTAGCAAAAATATAACGATGTTCATCCCAGATAGTATTATTTAACAACGTAAACATCATAATACCAATATATGGTGAAATAGTTATTGATAATTTATCAAAGTTATAGGGCAAATAATAACTAATCACACTATCAACGATAAAAGCCACGATCATGACTAGATAATAACGATATAACTGTTTATTCATTACTATCGCTCCTAAACACAACCGCAACGTATGATAGATCACTAAAATCAGCTGCCGGTTTTACTTGAACATTAGTTGAAGTACCATCTTCAGAAACGCTTGAACCAGAAACGGTACCAATATAGATTCCTTTAGGTGCTTTACCACCTAATCCTGATGTTATTACTTTAGCATCATCTTCAAATTTTTCAACATCATCAAATAAAGTAATGTTGAAACATTCATTTTCAATATCATAGCCCGTTAACAATCCATAAGCGTTTTGTTCGCCATTTATAATTTGGACTGGTAAAGACGAACTTGGATTTTCAGCAGTCAACAACTGCACTCTAGCAGTTACTTCAGTAACTGAAATAACTTTACCGATCATTCCTTTAGAAGAAATAACGACCATATCTTCTTTAACATCAGCCATGCTGCCAAGATCAATAGTAATTTCATTATTCCAATCATTACTTTCACGAATTATCGAAGTTGTTTTAATATTATATTCAGTTGGCAAATGATCAATATTTAACATCTCTTTTAATTCATCAATCTCATTAGCTAAAACATCGGTATTAACTTCAACACTGGCATAAGCTGAAAGCTTTGCTTTTAAAATTTTATTTTCTTCATAGACATTTTTCATTTCGTTATATTCATTAAATATATCTGTTACAAATTCAATTGGCTTTTTAATCACATAGTATTCAACAGCTGCAATTGAATCACTTATCATTCTTTCAAAAGCACCCTGAGATCTGGAAATAACTAAAGAAATAGTCGAAAATACAATTATGGAAACTGTAATAATAAAAATGATTCTTTTATTTTTTTGTTTTTTACGATTATTCAAATTATCACCTCACGTCTATATCATTATAAGACATTAATTTAAAATAATCAATTAACTTTAAACTTCTATGACTTTATTTGACTGAAAGCTGTAAAATTTATTTCGGCCAATAATTAAATGATCAATTACTTCGATATCTAACTGACTAGCAATCTCATAAATTTTCTTAGTTGCTTCAATATCTTCTAATGACGGTTTAGGATTACCAGAAGGATGATTATGAATGACCATGACGCGATTACTGCCACAAATCATTGCCTCTTTAAATAATTCCCGTCCACTAATAAATGACATATTATTGCCGCCAATAAAAACTGTTTTTTCACGAATTACTTCTAATTGCGAATTCAAACACAAGACTAATACTTTTTCCTGCTGTGCAAACATCAACTGGTTTTTGACAAACTCATACCCGTCTATTGGTTCTTTGATGATTGGATAATGACTAGGCTGCTGCTTTAACCGTTTCGCCATTTCTACGATTGCTAGAACCTCGATTGCTTTAGCCTGTTTAATTCCTTTAATATTAACTAACTGATCATAATTAATATCTTTTAAATAA
>NZ_JAGHEW010000293.1 GCF_017889095.1 Thomasclavelia sp.
AAAAATGAAATCACAAAGAAACTCAATGAGATTTCTTGTTTTAAATTTATTATTACAGATAGATTGCACGCTATGGTTCTTGCTAGAATTGTTAACGTTCCATGTTTTTTTATAGATAATAAGACAAAAAAAATAAGTGGTGTCTATTCCTGGATAAAAAAAGATGAAAAAGTCTATCAATTTACAAATTACTCAGAATTAGCAAGTGTAATCAATAATTTTAAGACTGTTGATGATTGTGATAGAAATATTTTGAATAAAGAATTTGATAAAATGAAAAATAAGATAACAGAATTTATAAATAGTAACATAAAGAATTGATATATTTTAATACAACATTTGAATGATGCAATTTATATACAAATACTATTATACATCATAGACTAAATGATACATTGACAAAATATTTATTTTAAAACACTAAAATATAAATTAATTTTGTTTGGTTTAAACTTTAAATAAAATTTAAAAGATATACATTTATTCGTGTCAAGTAAATTAGATGGTCTATGAAATTAATTTTTTTTAAAATAAATTATTGCGATAAAATACCAATTTAAAATTTCTATTTATCACATATTTATGTGTTTCTTCGAGAAAATAATTATTGCCAAATGTTTATTATACAGATTTTACTACTCGTTATACATAATATTTATTTTATCAAAATATACAGGAGGTTTATTCTTGAAAAAAATAATCGTGCGTATGAGAGGTGGTCTAGGGAACCAATTATTTATTATCTCTTATGCTTTATATTTACAAATGAATAGTAATGATGTTGAATTAATTTGTGATTTATCTGAATATGAGACTTATAAAACAAGAAAATTTGAATTATCACAAATGAAAGTTATTTCAAGGTTCACAGTGATGAATTCCATAGAAACAAAAAGGATGCATAAATATAAAATCTTTATGAAAATATTACATTTACGAATATTTATTCTTAATAAAATAAATATCTACATTAACTGTAGCAAATGGATAGAAAATTTGACTGGTGTGATTTACGGTACTAAACAAAATAGTGTAACAAATTTTAGGTATAAAAAAATATATATGTATGGATATTTTGTGGACGTTAAACCTATATTAGAAATTAGAGATAAATTAATAACTCTTTTATCATTAAATAATGAAGAAAATATACAAGAGTACACTAAAATAATTGAAAATAGCAAGCATAATATAGCTATTAGTATAAGGCTAGGTGATGATTATGTTAACTGTGGCTGGCCAATTTGTTCAAAAGATTACTACGATAGAGCTTTGTCTAAGTTGAAAAAAGATGGTTCAAAAATTTTTATATTTTCTGACGATATCAAAAAAGCAAAAACTATGTTTTTTGGAAAAGAATATCATATTGTAGAAAATACTTCACCATGCGAACAAATTGTTTTAATGAGTTTATGTGATGATTTCATTATTTCTAATAGTACTTTTTCTTGGTGGGGAGCTTTCCTTGGAAAAAATAACAATAGGAAAATCTATGCTCCAGAATTTTGGCATACAAGAAAAACAATTGATAGTATGTTTTTCTTTGAAAATATGATTTTAATTCCAAACTAAATAAAATAATGGCGACAATTATCATAATTAAATTATATGAGGAGGTAAATAATGAAGATATGTTGTGGCGTAGTACTTTACAATCCTATAGATCATGATATTAATAGAATTATTAGATATTCCAAATCATTTACACAAGTTATTTTATATGACAATAGTCCTATGGAATTGAAAAATATAAATTTATTTAGTGGGACAAATATTGTTTACGTAAATAATAAAAAAAAATGATGGAATTTGTATTGCTATTAACTATTTGCTAGATTATTGTGTAAATAATAATTATGAGTTTCTTTGCACTTTAGATCAAGATAGTGTTTTTGAATACGATGATATTAACAAAATGAAACAATTTATAAAAAAATACTATGATGAAAAAATAGTGATCTATTCACCAAAAATTAATTATAAACATGTTACTGATGCTAATAATAGTAAACAAATCCCTACTGATTATAATGAAGTTGATTGGGTTATTACTTCCGGTTCATTTATTAATATACCTATGGTTAGTAAATACAATATTAAGTATGATGAGAAATATTTTATAGATAGATGTGATTTAGATTTCTGTAAGCAAATAAGAAATAATAACTTGAAAATTGTTGTAAACAATAAAGCTAAATTGTATCAAGAATTAGGAAGTCTTACTAATAATGGATTTCCTGAACATAATGCTTTAAGACACTATTATATTTTTAGAAATAGGCTATATTTTAACAAAAAATACTATCCATTATTAAAAAGGGAAATGTTAAACATTACACAAACTATTAATCAGTTAAGAACTATACTTTTATATGAATCAGATAAATTCAATAAATTTAAACAATTGGTTTATGCAATTTATGATTATTTACATAAAATTAGTGGCGAGGTTATAAGATGAAATTCTTTATAATTTTTTATTTAATTTTTTGGATATATATAATTATATTGAAAACCTTAAAAACTCACGATACATTGTTTAAACCTAATTTTATTTATGCTATATTTTGGTTATTAATCATGTCCTTGTATTCAATGAATTTATTCAATATTTTTGAAGTTTCAAATAATACGTTAATTATCATATTTATAGGTATTATAGCAGGATCATTAGGATTGGAGATTGGTCAAAAAATATCAATTAGAAAGAAAAAAAATAAAAATTATATCTTTTCTAATAGAAGATATTTAGCATTAGTTGCAATATCAATAATTATTTTTTTAATAACTTCTTTGAACGGCTTACAACTTATTTTGAGTGGATCATCTCTAGGAAATATCAGGTATTTAGAACGAGGAACTATCTTTTCAAATGATTTTCTCGAGGTGTTATATTTATATATTGCTACTCCTATGTCATATGTAATTATGCATGTATGTATTTATAGAATTTTCAATACTGATAATAAAAAAACAAAATACTTTATCATGTTGATTGCTATAACTGCATCAAGCGTATTAACTGAAGGTGGAAGATTTATTATATATTATATTTTAGTAGATTGCATAGTACTATTATTATTAAAAAAGAAAACTACTATTTTAATTAATAATAAATACATGAAAAAAATAACAACATCTAAAACAACTCCTTATGTAATTGTAATATTATGTGTTATAGCATTTATTTATATTACCATAGATAGAGGTTCGGAAATATATAAAACAATTTATACATATTTGTGTGGCTGCGTTCCTTTTTTTGATATGAAACTGGTAGATTTTCATAATAAATTTAATGGATTTACTTATGGTACAACATCTCTTAATGGTTTCTTAAGACCTTTTTTTATAGCGTTAGAATATATTGGCATACCATCCCCTCAGATAATAAAAGCGGCAGAATCAATTTTGCTCAATGTTGAGCAGGGAGCCCATTTTATTGCACCTGATATTAGATATAATGGATTTGTAACTATGTTTTATTCATTTTATGTTGATTTCGGTATCTTTGGTGTAGGAATATTGTCTGCTATATACGGATTTATTTGCTCAAAAGTATATATTGATTTTACCAAAAATAACACTGAAAGAAATACAATAATATATCTAATAATAATACAATCATTGTCTACTATGATGTTGAGATTTTATTTCAGTAGTTATCTGACTGCTTTATCACTAGTATATACATTAATGATATTTAAAAAAGGCAAACAACGCAACAATTAGAAACTCAATAATGACATCTTATATTGTGATAGATATTTATATTTTTAATATGAATAATTGATTGAAAGCTAACTATATAAAAATCAAGTGTTTTTGATGAAAAAGTTTGAAAATGTTTAAATTTTTGATTTTATAAGTTAACTGTTAAAGTCCTTTGAAAAGTGAATAGTGATTTGTCATTTTTGTGCATG
>NZ_JAGHEW010000294.1 GCF_017889095.1 Thomasclavelia sp.
AGAAAATCAATGCAATATGTTCATCTGTTATTTATGGACCAAATGCTTCTGGAAAAACGAATATCATAGGTGCTATGGATACTATGAGATCTATAGTACTTAGAGGAAATATATTAAATGTTAATGATTCCTATCCAAATGCAGCAGCTAATTATCTGGAGTTGATTCCTAATAATAAACTTACAGAAAGAAAACCTGTTAAGTTTTTTATTTCATTTACTGAGAAAGGGTATCATATAGAATACTCATTTTCAATGAACGTTGGTTTCTTTTTAGAAAAAGATTTTAAGCGATATATTGAACGAGAAATATTAAGGATTAATGGAAAAAAGATATTTGATCGTAGTCTTGAGAGTTTTGAATTAAATTATTCTAAAAAAATATCTGAATTACTAGATATAAATTTTAAGGAATCTATTGATTTGCATGATGTGTTACTTAACAGTCTTAATGATAGTGAACTATTTTTAATGAATGGTTTTAAGTTGATTATTTCCAGAAAAATAGTTGAATTGATACAAAACTGGTTTAAAAATAAATTCATGGTTATATATAAGGCAAACGCTATCGAGCTAATTCGTAGATTTGAAGATACAGATTCTCCAGGATTCTATGTTGAAAAAACAACTAATGAAGCAGCTAAAATATTTGGTTTAAACTCAAATGCAGTAGGTTATATGGTTTCAGATGAAGATCAAAAAACAAAATTATGTTCTGTTTTAGATGATCAAAGTTCAGATAAGAAAGTTATCATTAATGCTAAGACATTTGAGTCGTATGGAACGATAAGATTTATCAATTTATTTCCTCTGGTTATAAAAGCTATGTATACAGGTGGAACGTTAGTTATAGATGAATTTGATGCTTCCATTCATCCTATGGCTTTGATGAATATTATTAATATATTTCATGACGATGAGATCAACATTAATCATGCGCAGTTGATTTTTGATACACATAATCCTATTTTTTTGAATTCTAACCTGTTTAGAAGAGATGAAATAAAGTTTGTTGAAAGAGATGAAGATAATTTTAAAAGTGATTTATATTCTTTATCGGATTTTGGAACTTCAGGTACAAGTGGTGTAAGAAAAAATGAAGATTATATGAAAAACTACTTTATTTCACGATATGGTGCAATCTCTGATATAGATTTTTCTCCTGTATTTAGAGAATTGATTTCTAAAAAAAGAGAGGATTGATATGGTAAAAAAATATACTAATAAATATTATTTCAGTGTCGAAGGTGAAACTGAAAAGTGGTATCTTGAGTGGCTAAGAGATCGTATTAATGAATTGGCTGAATCTCGCTATAAAGTAGCAATTGACTGCAAAGTGGAAAAAGATCCATATAGACGTGCGAAAAAATGACTATTGCAAGCAAAACGGAAATTTGGCATTTATCAGATTACGAAAGTAATGATGAATTTCATGTTCAGCAATTTAAGCGGACTATTGATAATTTGAAAAAGGCTTCCAGTATAGGAAAGAATATAGTTTATAAATTTGGCTATAGTAATTTTACATTTGATTTATGGATTATATTACATAAAATGGATTGTAATGGTCCAAAAACTGATAGGAAGCAATATATTAATTCAATTAATAGAGCGTATAACAAGCATTTTTTAAGCATGGATGATTATAAGCATTATGATCATTTTAAGAGTTGTTTAGAACAGTTAAACATTGATGATGTAAAAAAAGCTATAGAACGATCAAAACATATTATGCAATCTAATCAGGCTAATGGATATCAGTTGCAAAGATATAAAGGTTATAGTTTTTATAGGGAAAATCCTTCTTTGATGGTATGGGAAGTTGTTGAAAAAATATTAAAAGACTGCAATTTAATATAGAAAGGAAGGAATTGAATGGAAAGAATCCACCTGTAGAGAACCTGATAGCTAAAGAGGTTTTGCCAAGTTGACCTGGTAGAAAATACAGGCGACATGTCAGGCCAAAGACCGTCGTATATTTTAACTACAGATATAACTAACATATTTATTTTAACCCTTGATAGATATAGTTTTAAAACTACACTTTTTTAGCTTGAATAAAAATAAAACCGGGAGTAAATATATTTTCTATATAACTCCCGGTTAAATTATTGACATCTTAACTTAATGATATTGGTTGCTAGACAACTTTTTTAGCGATTATCAATTTTTTCAGGATAAAGATCGTGATTGGCTAAGCGATTAAAAGCAATCTCTTGCCATTTAGTATTTTCTTTACCATAGTTGCAATAAGGATCGATTGAAATACCACCACGAGGAGTGAATTTACCCCAAACTTCAATATATTTTGGATCCATTAGTTTGATCAAATCTTTCATGATAATATTGATACAATCCTCATGAAAATCACCGTGATTACGAAAACTAAATAAGTAAAGTTTTAATGATTTACTTTCTACCATCTTTTTATTAGGTACATAACTAATGTAGATCGTAGCAAAGTCTGGTTGTCCTGTAATGGGACATAGGCTAGTAAATTCGGGACAGTTGAATTTAACAAAATAATCATTGTCAGGATGTTTATTGTCAAATGTTTCCAATACTTCTGGGGCATAATCATCTTTATAGATGGTATTTTTACTTCCTAGTAAGGTTAAGTTATCGTTCATGTTTTCCTCCTAATAAGGGGTCAACGACTCCGTTTTTTAAAAATGCTTCCTGGCGGTCTAAACAAGTGCCACATTTACCACATGGCTGCTCGTTTCCTTCATAACATGACCAGGTTAATTGATAAGGAACGTTCAATTCTAATCCGATTTTAACGACATCGGCTTTGCTGAGGTTTACAAAAGGGGCTTTGATGTAAAGCTGGTGACCGCTGCCTTCATAAATAGCCTGATTCATCGCTTCATTAAAAATATCACTACAATCAGGATAGGCATTACCAGCTGCATCATCACTATGAACACCATAATATATAACATCACATTTTTTAGAAAGAGCGATACTGGCAGCACTTGAAAGAAATAAACCATTTCTAAAAGGAACATAAGTTGATACAGGTTTTCCTTCATTATTTTCTAATTGTTTAGTGTAGCTTTGATGCGGGATGGATTGATTAGAGTGATCTAATAAAGAACAATCGCTATAAACAAAGATCTTGGCTAAATCTAAATATAAATGTTCTATCTTATAATAGTTGGCAATATTTTTAGCAGCTTCAATTTCTTTGTTATGTTTCTGGCCATAACTGATCGAAAGAGCAATTACATTATCTTTTCCATATTCATTAATTGCCATTGCAAGTGCGGTAGTAGAATCCAAACCGCCACTAAATAATACTAATGCTTTCATCATATTCTCCTTACTGTAAATAAATTTGTAGACTAGGATCGTCTTTAAAACGGCCGGTTAGTGTCCTGGTAATCGACGAGGTGTTTACTTTTTGAATTCCTCGAGCACTCATACAGCTATGTTTACCATTAATGATTACAGCAATATCTTGACTGCCAGTAATCATTTCCATGATTTTAGCAATATCACTGCCAATTCTTTCTTGTAACTGTAATCTACGGGCAACCATATCAGCAATTCTAGCGATTTTACTTAAGCCAATTACTTTGCCGCTAGGAATATAGGCAACAGTAACTTTCATATCATACATTAATGCTAGATGATGTTCACAATAACTAAAAATATCAATATCTTTAACAACGACAATTTCCTGATTAGCGAAATCAAGATCATCACTAAAGGTTTTATCAAACATTTTTGCAATTTCTTCATTACTATAATTCATTCCCGCAAAAACTTCTTGATACATCTTGGCTACTCGTTTAGGCGTATCAACTAAGCCTTCACGGTTAGGATCATCACCTAAAGCTTCAATAATTTCATATATACATTTTTCTATTTTTTTCGTATCAATCATTTTAGACACCTCTTAAATTAGGATCCCAAATATATTTATGCATTTGTAATTGTAAAGTAATATCATTTAAATTATTTTCAATCATATATACAACAATTTCTTGAGGATCAATTTGATTAAAGATGGGACTAAAATAAACTTTAGCTTTAGTAGTTAATTGATGCTGGTCGATGATCGCTTTAGCGCGATTTAAATCTTCTTTATTTCCCACGACAAATTTAACTACATCATCTTTTTCTAAATAATCAAAATTACTTAGTTTCATCGTTGCTTCCATATTACTTGATGGTAGTTTATAATCGAGGGTAAATAGCGGTCTGGTTTCGTTGATAAATGGTTGTATATCTACCGAACCGTTAGTTTCGATTTCAACTGAGTAATTTAAAGCAATTAATTTAGAAATTAAAGTGTTGATATTTGGTTGTAATAAAGGTTCACCGCCAGTTAAAGTGACATTTTTAACTTTGGTTTCATTTAAATAATTAATAATTTCTTCATCACTTAAAGTAGTAAATACAGCATCTTGACTATTGGCATACTGACTATCACAATAACTGCAATTTAAATTACAGCCTTTAAAACGGATGAAAACAGCAAGCTGACCACTGCGGCTGCCTTCACCATTGATGCTGACAAACTTTTCAACTACTGGATACTTATTCATCATGACCTCGATAACTAGCACAGTTATTAGGAGTTTCATAGACATCAACACAATCAAGAGTGTATTTGTCAGCTAATAACTGATAAATATGTTTAGCTAGATTTTCAGCGGTTGGACGAAATGGTAAAGTAATGATGCGAAAGTTTTCATCAATTAAAGCCTGATACAGTTTATTTGATAAACTGCCTGTTTCAATAATTAATGCATGATCAAAATGATCAGTAATTGTTTTTAAATCATTTTTTAAGTCTTTAAAATCAACGATCATTCCTTCATTTTGATCATCAGTTTGTAATGTTTGGCTTTTGATCGTTACCACCACTTTCCAGCGATGACCGTGAATATTAGCACATTTACCTTGATAACCATGAAGAAAATGAGCGCTGTCAAAACTTTGGTTAGTTTTTAAATAATACATTTTTTCCTCCAATCTCATACCATCAATAAAAAAAGTAGGCGTACTCAAGCCTACTTTTAACAACAATATAAAAAAGTATGCCCTAGTTTTATTTAAAGACAGGATGGTACAAACGAACTGTCTACGTTAATCTTAATTGATTTTAGTGATTTGTCAAGGGATGGAAAGGTAGAAATAAGCAAAAAAATGTAAAGAAAAGTTAAGAATTTGTTAACAATATTTGCTTTATGTTAATTTTATGTTAAAGTAACGTTTGTAAAGGGGGAAAAAAGATGGAACTTACTGATATATTTAGTTTATTAGGTGGGTTGGCATTATTCTTATACGGGATGACGATGATGTCTAACGGCCTAGAACTAGCTGCTGGAAACAAAATGAAATCAATCTTGGAAAAATTAACTGCCAATCGTTTTATTGGTGTTGCCGTGGGTGCGTTAATTACAGCAGTTATTCAGTCATCATCAGCAACTACAGTTATGGTTGTTGGTTTTGTCAATTCGGGATTAATGTCGCTTGAACGAGCAGTTTGGATTATTATGGGTGCTAATATTGGTACAACGATTACGGGACAATTGATCGCTATTGATATTACGGCCTTAGCACCATTAATAGCTTTTATTGGTGTTGCATTAATTGCTTTTTTCAAAAGCAAAAAGCTTGATGCTTTTGGAACAATCATCGGTGGTCTTGGAATCTTGTTTATGGGAATGGAAATAATGTCAGGGGCAATGGAGCCACTTAGAGATTCACCAGCATTTGTAGAAATCGTTTCAACATTTAAAAATCCATTAGTTGGTATTTTAGTTGGAGCTGGATTTACTGCTTTGATCCAAAGTTCATCAGCTTCAGTAGGGATTTTACAAGCACTGGCAAAAAGCGGTGTTATTACATTAGATTCAGCAATCTATGTTTTATTTGGACAAAATATCGGAACTTGTATTACAGCGGTATTAGCTAGTATTGGGACAGGTAGAAACGCTAAAAGAACAACGATTATTCATTTATCATTTAATATCATTGGGACAATCATATTTGTAATAATTAGTTTAGTTACGCCATTTGCAAGTTTTATGGCATCACTTACACCAAGTAATATACCAGGGCAAATTGCTAATGTGCATACAGTATTTAATGTTGTTACCACAATTCTTTTACTTCCATTTGGTGCTTATTTAGTTAAACTTACATATCTAATTTTACCTGAAAAAGAAGGTTTAGAAGACAAGATGGCAGTAAAATATTTGGATCCATCAGTATTTACTAATGATTATTATATTGGTCGTAGTGCGATTGTAAATCGTCAGTTATTTAACGAAACACAAAATATGTTAGCGACAGTTCAAAAAAATGTGCAGCAGGCTTTTGAATTGATCACAGATTATGATGAAAGTAAATATGAAAACATTTTAAAATATGAAGAATATATTGATTATTTAAACAAAGAAATCATTCAATATACAACGACAGCGATTTCTTCAGAATTCCCAGTTGAAGAATCACAATCAATTGGATTATTCTTAAAAACAGCAGGAGATCTTGAACGAGTAGGTGACCATGCTATTAATATTGCTCAAAGGGCTAAAAGCTTATATGAAAATAATGAGCATTTCTCTGATGAAGCAATGGAAGAAATTACGAAAATGAATGAAATGACGAAGAAAATATTAAGTAAATTAAATGTCTTAGAAAGAGAACAGCTTCGCCATATCATTGAAAAAGTTGATGTAATTGAAGAAAATATTGATGAAGTAGCTCGTAAATTCTCGTTAAATCAATTAAGAAGATTACGTGATAAAAAATGTACCCCAGAACATAGTGCTTTGTTTACGGAAACTTTGATTGATTTTGAAAGAATTGGTGATCATGGTTTAAATATTGCAGCTGCTTTTGATAAAATTAAAGAAGAATTAACAATGATGAGTGCAGACTAGGTTTAACTAGTCTGTTTTTTTGAATAAATATTTCAAAAATATAATCTATTTATAAGAATAACTGCAATCATCCACCAATTGCTTTGATAATAATTGAATAAAGTTTGTATTTTTGTAAAATATGTTTAAAAATAAGGTGCTAAAAAAGAAGGTGAAAGAATAAATTGGCTTATTAAAATCAAGATTATTAGTAAAGTTAAAGTGTGGCGGACGGGTAATAAACAAACTTAAAGATATTTATTTTATCCTCCCTAATGTTTTATAAAAGTTTCTTTTCTTATTGATAAATATTTTGAAAAAAGATTATGGTTTGTTTAAAATATAGTTGGGTGAATAAAAATGATCATAGATAAAATGCAATCATTATCAAATTTAACTTTACAAGAGCAGGCAGTGGTTGATTATGTTCTAGCTAATCCTGATGCAGTGTTAAACATGAATGCTACACAGTTAGCTAAAGCTAGTTATACAAGTGCTTCAACAGTTATTCGTTTGTGTCAGAAATTAGGGACAGGAATTAATGGTTATTTAGATTTTAAAGTGATTTATGCTAGCGAATATTCGCAAATGGTTAAATTAAATCAGGCTTTATCAAAAAAACCAATTTCTAAAGACATGAGCATTGATGATACCATTGATATAGTGCCTTTGCTGTATACAAAAATTTTTGAACAAACAAAAAGTTATCTTGATCGTAATGTGCTAATTCGATGTGTAAATTATATTAAAACTTCAAAATGTGTAGATATTTATGGAAATGGATTAAACTTTGATATTGCTAATATCGCTTGTTATAAATTAATGGATGTAGGGATTGACGGTCATGCTTTTAATTGTGCTCATTGGGAATATATGAAACGAAATCAGTTAACTAATAACAAGCCATTTAATATTTTAATATCGCATACTGGAAAAAATCCGGCAATTTTAGATATTGCCAAAAGATTGAAAAGATATCAGCATAAAACATTATGTATTTGTGGAGCTGGAGAAAGTGATAAGTTAGCTAAGCTTTGTGATGAAACGCTATTAATAAAAACAACGCCTTCAACTCTAACTTATTCAAATACGGTCTTTTCAATGTCAACAATTTATATTTTAGATATTATCATGAGTTGTATTTTATCCACAAAATATGACGAATTAAATAAAAGAGAAAAAACAATGGAAAAAGAAAGAAAAGGATGGTAAGGACAAGATGACAAGAAGTTTCCCGGAAGGATTTTTATGGGGTGGAGCAACAGCAGCCAATCAGGTTGAAGGTGGCTGGAAGGAAGGCGGAAAGGGTATTTCGGTTTCTGACTGTGCTCGTTCACATTTAGATGTAGATGTTCAGGATTACGCTAAACATAATGAAATTACCAGTAAGGATATTGAAGCGGCTTTAGCTACTGATGATGAATCACTATATCCTAAACG
>NZ_JAGHEW010000295.1 GCF_017889095.1 Thomasclavelia sp.
TAATCACATTCTTTATAAATTTCTTCCAATGAAGCTGCCTGGCGAGCATGTTTTGATAATGCCCAAGCAGCATCAACGCGAATGTAAGGATCATACCCTTTAACTTTCATATTTAATTTAATCGCTGCATTAGCTACATTGACCCCAATTGCTCCTAGACCAATAACTCCTAAAGTCTTTCCTTCAATTTCTGGTCCGACAAAGTTACTTTTACCAGCTTCAGCCGTTTTAGCGATATCCTGATCATCTTGTAATCCTTCGATCCATTCAATACTTTCAACGATCTTACGTGATGCTAGAAATAAACTACAAATAACTAATTCCTTAACAGCGTTAGCATTAGCACCTGGTGTATTAAAGACTACAATTCCGTTTTCACTACATTTTTCAATTGGAATATTATTTACCCCGGCTCCTGCTCTCGCGATTGCTTTTAAATTAGGATTAAAATCATAGTCATGCAATGAAGCTGATCTTACTAAGATGGCATCTTCATTGGTAATATCTTCACTATAAGTATAGTTATCATTAAATTTATTTAATCCAACTGGAGATATTTTATTTAACAGCTTTACATTATACATATTTTCACCCCTATTTGTTAGCTGCTTCAAAATCTTTCATGAAAGCAACTAATTTTTCGACTCCTTCTAATGGCATCGCATTATAGATTGATGCTCTAATTCCTCCGACAGAACGATGTCCTTTTAAATTAGTCATGCCTGCTTCAATACTTTCTTTTACAAACTTAGCATCTAAATCTTTATTTGGTGTTGTAAAAGTAACATTCATTAATGAACGATTATCTTTATCACTATGAGCTTTATAGAAATCACTGCTATCTAAATAATCATATAATAATTTAGCTTTTTCAATATTTCTTTTTTCCATTACTTCTAAGCCACCCATTTCATCGATCCATTCTACCACTAGACCTAAAACATAGATAGCGTATGCTGGTGGTGTATTATACATTGAATCATTTTCAATCATTAATGTATAATCCAATAATACTGGTGTTGTCGGTGCTACTTTTTGTAATAAATCTTTTCTAATGATCGCAACCCCTAATCCAGCGATCCCCATATTTTTTTGTGCTCCAGCATAAATCATTCCATATTTAGAAACATCAACTGGTTTAGATAAAATATTTGAAGACATGTCAGCAATAATTGGAACCCCATTAGTTTCTGGCACATATTTCCATTCCGTACCATAAATAGTGTTATTAGCACATAAATGAACATAAGATGCCTCTGGATCTAATTTCAATTCAGCTTGGCTTGGAATGTGTTTGAATCCATTTTCACTACCATCATAAGCAATATTAATTTCCCCATATTTTTTTGCTTCACTAGCTGCTTTTTTACTAAAAGATCCTGTAATAATATAATCAGCTTTACCATTTTTAAGTAAGTTTAATGGTACCATAGAAAACTGTTGTGTTGCTCCCCCTTGAATAAACACAATTTCATATTCATCTGGAATATTCATTACTTTTTTTAATAAGTTTTTTGTCTTATTAAAAATATCCAAATAGGAAGAGGATCTATGACTCATCTCCATTACACTCATTCCGCTATTTTCATAGTTAAGCATTTGTTTTGCCGCTTTTTCTAATACTGGTACAGGTAACATAGATGGACCTGCAGAAAAATTAAAAACTCTTTTTTCAGTCATATTCATACCTTCCTTTTTTCTTGTATATGAAAACAATTATATTGTATACAATCGCATTTGTAAAGTATAAATTTCAAAAATTGTATACAATAAGACAATTATACTATATATTTTATAAATTTAATCATATCTTAATTTTTCTCGATTCGACCAAAATTAATTGAATTATCAATTATTCTAGTATATGATAGTAAAGAAAAAAAATACGGGGTGAGTTATATGCAATTGGCAAAATTAAAATTAAACAAAAAAGTCTATTTAATCATTTCAGGAATTATTGCCTTAGTTATTATTGGTTATTTTGGATTATGTTTTTATGCAAGTGGAAAGGATTTTATTAAAGGTACCACAATTAATGATATCAATGTTGGGAATATGGCTTATGACCAGGCAATTGATGCATTACAAAAACAGTACCAGGAAGATGTTAAAAGTAATCAAATTATCCTAACCTTAGATGATCAGGAATATCCCATTAATCTCCAAGATAATTTATCATTTGATTTAGAAAAACAAGTTAAAAAAATCAGTAAAAAATCAACTAACTTTTTTACTCGCGGTTTTAACTATTTGTTTAATCATAAATATACTATTGGTGTTGAGATTGTTGATAACGATCGTTTAAATCAAGAAATTACTAATTCTAATATCCTTGGTTATAATACTGCCATTAAAACAACCTATGAATTAAAAGATAATGAAGTTGTTTTTACTAAAGGAAAATCCGGAAAAACAGCTGAAGTAAAATCAGTTAATAAAGCAATCAAAGAAGCTTTAAATGATTATGATTTTCAAGATAAAGTAGTATATACACCAGTTGATCATGAACTTGAAAATGATAATGAAATGGAAACACTATACCAGGAATTATCTAAAGGAGCAAAAAATGCCACATTAGATAAAAATAATAACTATGCTATTGTTCCTGAACAAAATGGCGCTAAGTTTGATTTAGATGAAGCTAAAAAAGAATATGATCAAACTGATGAAGGTAAACAGTTTAGTATTAAAGCAACGATCACAAAACCAGAAATTACCCAAGAGCTCTTACAACAAAATCTTTTTAAAGATGTTTTAGGAACCTACACTACTAATGTTAGCGGCACGGCTGTTCGTAAGAAAAACGTTCGTCTATCAGGAGAAAAATGTAATGATGTTATTTTACTTCCTGGTGAAGAATTTTCTTATAATAATGTTGTTGGTAAACGTACTAAAGCTAATGGTTTTGGTGAAGCAGCTGCTTATTTAAATGGCGAAACGGTTCAAGAAGTTGGTGGCGGTATTTGCCAGACATCATCAACTCTATATAACGCTGTATTGCTTGCCAACTTAAAAATTACTGAACGCTCTAATCATACTTATGTTTCTGGCTATGTTCCAATCGGCCGCGATGCTACGGTATCTTGGGGTGGACCGGATTTCAAATTTAAAAATGATCGCAGTTATCCCATTAAAGTGGTGATGTCTTATGCCAATAATAAATTAACTGCCCAAATTTATGGAACTAACGTAGATAATACTTATGTAAAAATCACTAGTAAACAATTATCATCAACGGCTTATACAACTAAATACGAAGATGATCCAACTTTACTAGAAGGACAAACAGCAGTTAAGCAAAAAGGAACTAATGGTTCCAAAGCTCAGTCTTGGCGCCATGTATATGATGCTAATGGTAATTTAATTTCTACTACTAAAGAAGCTTACAGTGTTTATAAAGGACATGAAGAAATTATTTTACGGGGAACAATGAAAGCTCCAGTGCCTACTACTCCTGAACCAACAACACCGACAACACCTTCTACGCCAACAACGGAACCAACGACCCCATCAACCCCTGCAACAAGTGAACCTGCTACCCCACCTACAACAACGTAAAAAAACCTAGGCAACTAGGTTTTTTATTTTACATCATTGTTTTTTCATAAATATCTTTAATATTCATCCCTACATGATCAGGACAATGAGCATCACTGGCAGTAATCATTGCAACCTGATGTTCTTTAAAAATATTAAGCAATTGATCACTTAACCCCTTATCCTGGTGATTATAACGATAATAACATCCCGTATTATTTTCCGCTTTCATGTGATGTTCATTTAAAAGATCAGCTAGTTGATGATATGTTGGAGTTAGATCATAATCAGGATAATAATTAAACATCTTAATTGTATCAGGATGTGCTAATTGCGTAAATAAATCTGATTTCACTAATTTAAATATTAAATCATAATAATTACGATAAATATCATTAACATCTTCCTGATCCCATAATATTTCTTTAGAAAAACTCATATCATATAATTTACCATTGATCGAATGAATTGCCCCAACAATAAAATCATAATGACGTTTACTTAAAACTTCACGAATATATTCTTCATGTTTAGGAACATAACATACTTCTAAACCAAAACTAACTTCAACCGGTAAATCAAGAGCTTTTACTTCTTGAATTAATTTATCATAGTCATCTAAACTATCTTTAAATTTCATTTTCTTATTTTCCAACCACTTTTTCTGCTGGGGGATTGCTTTTAATTCTTCATAAATTGGTTCAAATTCTTTAAAGCGATGAGTATGATCTAAAATTTGAATCTTCGTTAAGCCTTTTTCTTTAGCTGCGTTGACAAACTCTAAAACATATTCTTTGCTTAAATCTCCATATTCTAAATGCATATGACCATCAATCATTGTCATCCACCTTTCCTTTTTCTATGATTATATGCTTCTTTTTTAATAAAGTACAGTAATATTATCAATAAAAAAGATAACAAACTAGCTATCTTTTCATCAAACTAATTATTTAACATTCTAATTAAATTAAAAATATCAGTCAAATAATATAACTGCCTGATAGAACTATTATTAACTATTTTCATTATTTCCTTGGATAATTCCATTCGCTTTAATAATAACTTTATGATAATTTCAACAATATTGATTAGAAAAATAAATCATTAAATCTATAACTATTAATTTATATTGCTACTATATATGCTTACCTTTTCTATTAAAAAAGATAAAAAAATAAGGAGCCAGGGGAGACTCCTTATTATGATGGATGTATTTTTTTTGGGAGAGGGAATCATCCATCATTAGATTGTAAAACATATATGAGGGGATTAATATATTTTACAAATTATTATGGTTTGTCTTTCGACACTATTATCCTATCATTGGTGTATGAATTAAATGTGAACTAATTAAAAAATTTTATTTTATCCAGCCATGAACTTTACAAGCATTATAAATACCATTATTAATATTACTATCAGTAATATAATCAGCTTTCATTTTTAAAGCATCGCAAGCATTTCCCATCGCAATACGATAAAATTGTTCATCAAACATATCCAGATCATTATAATCATCACCAAAAACGACTACATCATCAAGTTTACCATCAATTAACTCCATTAAATCAATAATTCCCTGGTGTTTATCATCAGGCTGAAACATTAAATACTCTGATTCAAAACGAAGATTACCTAAAGTATTCATTAATGTTAATTTATCTTCTTCCTCTTTAGGAATTGAAATATAAAACTTATAAATATCATCAAGTTTATTATAATCAATACTAGCATCAATTAAATAACGAGTCGGTTCTTTACGAAAACCAGCTTGTTTTAAAAATAAAGTATTTTTACTATAAACATCAATACTATCAAATGGAGCTACTAAAACACCATAACCTAAATTTTCTGCCTGCTTGATTATCGCTAAAGACTTAGCTTTATCTAAAGGCGCATTTTTAACTAATTTCTGGTTTAAAACAATTCCATTTCCACCATTACATACCATATTGACCAAACCAATTTCTTCCATAAACTTTTTAGCTTTATAATATGCTCGTCCTGTAGCAATAGCGACAAAATTACCATTTGCCTGTAACTTATCTAAAGCTTCTTTAGCACTAGGAACAATTTTTTTGGTATGATTATCTGTAAGAGTCCCATCTATATCAAAAAATATATATTTCATTTATATCACTTACCTTTCTCTTTAAAAATCCCATATACCATCGCTCCACAACAGCTGCCAGCTAAGATAGCTACTAAATATCGAAGTGGATGAATCACTAACGGTAAAACAAAGATACCACCATGGACCAAAGCTACACCACAATTATATAACATTGAAAAACCACCAGTAATTGCTGCTGCAAGCATAAAAATAAATCGATATCCAGATACAAAAGGCAATGCTCCTTCACTAATAAACATTAACCCATTTAAATAATTAGTTCTACCTAGTTTACGTTGATTTTCAGTAAATTTAGGTTTAAATATCGTTGTGGCAATGGCAACCATTAATGGTGGTACCATTCCCGCGGCCATTACTGCTGCCATAAGCGTATAATTACCTTCAAGCACTTGACTGATTGCTAGAAGATAAGCAGTTTTATTAACCGGACCACCCATATCTACAATCATCATTACCCCTAAAATTATTCCTAAACATAAATTACCAATAATTGGTAAACTACTTAAAGTAACGGCAATAATTTGATTGATAGCACCAATATAAGGGCTAATTAGAATTGCTACTAGAAAAACGATGATTGAAACAAAAATTGGATAAATCACCATGACACTTAAACTATTCAAACTTTCTGGTAATTTAGACCATAATTTTTTAATTCCTAAAACTAAATAACCAGCAATAAATCCGATAATGATTGCTCCAAGTAATCCGGGATTATTACTATCTTGTAAATAATTACTATTTAAAGACATTCCAATCCCACCAACTAGTCCAACGCTAAAGCCTGGTTTGGCAGCAATCGCTTGAGCCAAATAGCCTGAAAACAATGCAGTAACACTTATCTGTAATACTGTTCCTGCTAAATACATTTGGCTTAACCACATATTATCATAAAATGTCTTAAAATTAAATAGACCATATTCTTGAATGAAAATAGGGATCGAAAGTAAGGCACCAATAGCTATTAAAATTGGTAAAGTCTGATTTAATGCTTCACCCAAATAGTTATAAAACTGTCTAAGTTTAGAAGTTTTAATCACCGTTTGTTTATTTTCATGATGATATACATCAATATCATCACTTAATGCTTTGGTAAGTAAATATTCAGGTTCTTTGATTGCTTTAGCGACATTGCAAATAACAATCGGTTTATTTTCAAACCGTGCCATCTCTACCTGACGATCAGCAGCCACAATAATCCCTTTAGCTTGAGCAATTTCTTCTTTGGTTAAAAGATTATCAATTCCCGAAGCCCCATTAGTTTCTACTTTTATATTTAAATTTAACTTACTTGCTGCCTGCTGTAAACTTTTAGCTGCCATATAAGTATGGGCAATTCCCGTTGGACAAGCAGTTACGGCTAGAAGATCATAACCAGACTGTTCTTCTTGAGAATTATCTAAAGTCATCTCTTTATTAATGATCAAATCATAAAAAGTCTTAGCATCTGGTGCCTGGATCAAATCTGCGACAAAACTTTCTTCCATCAATAATCCCGCTAATTTAGCTAATGCCTGCAAGTGAACATTAGCTTTATCAACACTAGCTGCAATCATAAAAAACAATTTACTTTTATTACCATCAGGGGCTTTAAAATCCACCCCATCTTTAACGACCATGGCCACGATAGTTGCCTGTTTGACCGCTTCACTTTGACCATGGGGAATAGCAATATCTTTGGCAACAGCAGTTGAAGAAAGCTGTTCGCGCTTATAGATTGCTTCTTGATATAAGTTACGATCACTTATATTCCCAGTTTTCATCATTAGATCAATTAAATGATTAATCGCTTCATCATAGCTAGCAACATTAGCATTAACATCAATGCTTTCTATTTTCAATAAATCAGTTATTTTCATTATTTATCCTCACTATACTAATCATTTTAAATCAGTATAAGTATATACCGACAATTTATTCCCGTCAAATCGATACTTAACGACAAATTTGCTGAAGATTCATAAAGAATTATTAATTAAGAAAATTTTATTTATTTCTAACATTTATTGTGTGAAAAATGGTTTAATTTGTGCTATAATAGGTCACCGAAAGAAGGTGTTATTATGTCTCCCGAGCCCGAGTCGTTTAGAAGATTATCACAATTGAATATAAACAGAGTGCAGGAGGCAAATAACCTCCTGTAACAAGGAGGTTAATATGTTAGAATTTTACAAAACTTTTGAAAATAAAACAGTTAAAATTGACCAGCCTGAATATGGATGCTGGGTCAATGCTGTTAGTCCTAGTGAAGAAGAAAAACAATTTTTGATTGATGAAATTGGAATTGTTCCTGAATTCGTTAAATCATCACTGGATGAAGAAGAAAGTTCTCACTTGGACTATGATGAAGATAGTAACCAGACTTTAATTATTGTCGATTATCCTAGTGCTGAGGATTCTAAAACCGATGATACCTTACAATATACGACCTTACCTTTAGGGATCGTTATGATGAAAGGTTATATTGTAACTATTGCCTTATATGAAAATCATAATATTAATGATATGGCTAGAGGGAATGTTCGAGGTATTGATACAACTTTAAAAACACGTTTTTTATTGTTGTTATTATTAAGAATTTCACAACGTTATTTGATTTATTTACGCCAAATTGATCGTTTATCATCGAGAACTGAACAGCGATTACATAAATCAATGCAAAATAAAGAATTAATTCAAATGCTTGGTCTAGAAAAATCATTAGTTTATTTTTCGACATCGCTTAAAACCGATGAAATTACTTTAAATAAGATCATGCGTGGTAAGCCAATTAAATTATATGATGAAGATCAAGAATTATTAGATGATGTGATGATTGAAATTCATCAGGCCATTGAAATGTGTAATATTTACTCAAATATTTTATCAGGTACAATGGATGCTTTTGCATCAGTTATTTCTAATAACTTAAATATTGTCATGAAAGTTTTAACTGTAATTACAATCGTTATGGCCATTCCGAATATCATTTTTAGCTTTTATGGAATGA
>NZ_JAGHEW010000296.1 GCF_017889095.1 Thomasclavelia sp.
GATGCTCAACGATCACTTGAACGATATACACTTTATTCACCTCATTTTTTTCTATTTTACCATAAATTAATAATAAAGCAAAAACTGCTGTTTCCAGCAGTTAAATGCGATAAATCCGCTTATCTTTGCGAGGTTTAGCCGTTGGTTTTTCCCCATTAGCATATCCTAAGATACAGTTACCAATACCAACATACTTTTCATCAATGCCCCATTTGTTTAATAACTCTTTACCTTCTTTACTATTAAATACCTCTTTAGCTCGATTGATCCAGCAAGAATCAACCCCTAAAGCATTAGCCGCATTCATCAAATTCCCCATTACTAAACTACCATCTTCAATATAAGTACCCACTGTAGCATCAGCTAAAACAATGACTACTGTTGGTGCCCCATAAAATGGATCATTATTACTATTCATCACAGCTGCATTTAATTTAGAAAGATAAGCAATGGTTTCTTTGTCTTGAACTACGACCATGATCGTTGGCTGACGATCCATACCTGAAGGAGCATATAATCCTGCTTCTAAGATTTGATCTAATGTTTCTTGATCAACTTGTTTATCTTGATAACTGCGAACACTACGACGATTAATTAAACTATTAACTACTTCATTCATCTTCAACACCTCCATAATGTACTATTATAGCACAAAATTAAGATAAGCCTTTAAAAAAATTGCGATACATAATTAAATTACAATCTATATGCAATCCAATAATCTTTAAAACAGAAAAACTTTGAGGTGCTTTAGCCTTATACATAGCATAATTTAATTTAAACTTACGAGCATAATGATCAGCTTTTCGCAAATGCCAGCTATTAGTTATAACTAAACACTGATCATCTTTTACAATTTTACTGCAATACATTAAATTATGATAGGTACTTACCGATTTATCTTCAACGATAATATCTTCTTTTTTAACACCTAACTTAATCGCATAAGCCTTCATTACTTTAGCTTCAACGTATTGATTTTTAACCGCCCCGCCAGAAACTAAGATCTTTTTTATTTTACCAGCTTGATACAACTTTACCCCAGCTTCAATTCTTGATTTCATGATCAAAGAAGGACTGCCATCATCACTTGCCGGATAACCACAAACAATACCCCAATCATAAACAATATCTTTAATCTTGGTTTGCGGATTTTTAAACACACTTAAAAAGATAACTAAATTAATTAATAAAATTATTACTATAATCAATAAAATAATCATAACTTTCCTTTCAAAACATCGTGGCTAATGACCACGATGTTTAGATTTACGCTTTTGTTTTTTCAACAGATACAATTTTTCTTCACATTCTTTTTTTAACCTAGAATGTTTTTGTTTGTTTAATTGCTTATTAGCTTCATATTGTTTTTTTAAAGCCTGCATTGATTTTGTACCCGTCTGTAAGTTTGCCGTTTGTTTTTTGATCAGCCGCTGCTGTCGTTTATAACCAACCTGTTTATCAGGTTTAACATTCATTTTGGCACTAAAAACTAAATTCTTAAACTTTTTTAATACCAGTAAATAAATCTCACCATCACTAGGTTCCTGATTAAAAACAACACGAGCAATTTTAACCGAATCCTTTTCTTTTAAATAAAACATTCCGACATAAAAAGGATCTTCAAAATAAACATCCAGCTCTAAACTTATTTTTGCCATCAAAGCGCCCTCCTTATAAAAATTCCTAGAAACGGACAACCTAAGGAGGCAGGTTACTGACACATAAGTGCTTGCGGACTACCAACCGCAATGTGTTTTTATTCTAGCAGTTATATTATAACCGTTCATTCAAATAAAGAAAAGAGATTATAAAGTTAATTATAATCCCTTTATCATCTAATCATTTCTTTTCTTTCTCGAAACCTTCAAACCAGCCCCAGCGATCATCATTAATCCAGCCCACAATAACATATTCATATTATCGCCAGTATTTACAGAACCATTTTCTTTTTTATCAGTTTCCGGTAAATCATCTTCTGGTTCTTCAACAACCGCTTTTTCTTCAACGATCTTAAATTCAACTGGTTCACTTTCTAATCCCATATAGTTTTCAGTTTCTAAAACAATAGCTTTAACATACCAGGTTCCAACTTCACTTGGTACATCTTTAATATATTCACCATCTTTTTTATCACTGTATATAAAGATCACATCACCAAATTTAGCTGAAGCTTTAGGTTCATTAGCTTGATTACCATAAGTCCAGTTTTCAATTGTAAGTTCTTCTTTCCATTTATTATCAGCTTTTTTGATTTCAAATGATTCAATTACTTCTAATCCTGTATAATTGTCATTTCCTTCAACGGTTACCTTAACATACCATATTCCCGCTTCACTAGGAATTACATCGGTATATACTCCATCTTTTTCTTTACTGTATGTAATTGTTACTTTACCAAATTTAGCTGAAACTTTAGGATCATTAGCTTTTTCACCATAAATCCAATCTTCAATTGAAAGTTCTTCTTCCCACTCATTATCAGCTTTAGAAATTACAAATTCTTTTTCAGTACTAGCTTCATTGTAATTATCATTCGCTTCTACCTTGACTTCAACCTTATAACTTCCAACATTAGTTGGTGCGCTTTCAAGTTTATTCCAATTATCACCATCTTTTACATACCAGGTAATAACCGCATCTTTATCACTTCCAGTTATATTATATTCTAGATTGTTAATATCATTTCCATCATAAGTTTTATCCAAAACTTCAGTTGTAATGGAAACGGTACTATCAGCTTTCTTGATTTCAAATGATTTGATTATTTCTAATCCGGTGTAATTATCATTTCCTTCAACCGTTGCCTTAACATACCATGTTCCGGCTTTAGTTGGAACAGCACTTGTATATTCTCCATCTTCTTGATTACTGTATGTAAATGTTACATCACCAAATTTAGCTACAGCTTTTGGATCATTGGATTCTTCACCATAAGTCCAATCACTGATTGAAAGCTTGGTTGTCCACTCATTTTTAAATTGCGAGATTGTAAATTCTTTAGCAGCACTGGCTCCATTATAATTGCTATCTGCTTCTACACTTACGATAACTTTATAACTTCCAACATCTGTTGGTGCTTCTTTAAGTTTATTCCAATTTTCACCATCTTTTACATACCAGGTAATGACTAAATCTTTTGTACTTCCTGATTTCTTATACTCTGGATCAGCTACAATATTACCATTATAAGTTTTATCCATATCTTTGGTTGTAATAGAAATCGTACTTTCAGCTTTTTCAATTTTAAATGATTTAGTTGCAACTAATCCTGTATAATTAGTATTTCCTTCAACTGTTGCTTTAACGTACCATGTTCCAGCATCGGTTGGAACAGTATTTGTATATTTCCCATTTTCTTGATTACTATAAGTATATGTTACATCACCAAATTTTGCTTTAGCTGTAGGTTCTTTTGCTGGTCCACCATAAGTCCAATCACTGATTGAAAGCTTAGTTGTCCATTCATTTTTAAATTGTGAGATTGTAAATTCTTTAGTAGCACTGGCTCCATTATAA
>NZ_JAGHEW010000297.1 GCF_017889095.1 Thomasclavelia sp.
CCAATAAACATTAAGGCTAATAGGATAGTTTGTGAAAAAACTGGCCATTTACCATAATCAGCTGTTACATATCCAGTTGTTGTAATAATCGAACCTACTTGGAAACTAGAATATCTAATTGCCGATAAAATCGAATCATACATTGGTAAAATATTAATAGTAATTAAGGCAATTGCTGCAAAAATAATTAATAAATACCAGCGTAATTCTTCACTTCGCATTACTTCTTTGATCTTACCAATAATTACAAAATAAATTAAGTTAAAGTTAACTCCAAATAAAATCATAAATATCGTCAATACCGTATCGATATAAGCACTATCATAAAAAGCAATACTACTATTTTTAATTCCAAAACCACCTGTCCCAGCGGTTCCAAAAGCTGTCAACATACTATCAAATAAAGGCATCCCACCAATTACTAACAAAACAATTAAAACAACCGTTAAAACAGCGTAGATCACATATAAAATCCTAGCTGTCAAACGTACTTTGGATACTAATTTACCAACTACTGGGCCAGGTACTTCAGCTTTTAAAATATGTAATGAACGACCTGAAGCAATCGGAATAAAAGCAATTACAAATACTAATATCCCCATTCCACCAACCCAATGGGAAAAACTACGCCAAAATAAATTAGTATTACTTAAGGCCTCAACATCAGTTAAAATTGAAGATCCAGTAGTGGTAAAACCAGACACCATTTCAAAAACAGCATCAATATATGAAGGTATTTCACCACTTAAACAAAAGGGTATTGCACCAACCAAGGAAACTAAGATCCAGCTTAAAGCAACGATTACAAATCCTTCACGAGCATAGATATTTTTTTTCTTAGGAACTTTATAAGAAACTAAATATCCCAAAAGAATAATCAGCAATCCAACAATTCCATAATAAATTCCAATTTTTTCTTGATATATTAAAGACACTAATACTGGTATAAACATCAATAAACCAGTGATCATCAATAGTTTTCCAATCGCATAAACAATCATTCTTCTATTCATCTTAATTAACTCCTTATAATATCATTAAGACTCTTTAATGTTATGTTCTTAGAAATTACAATTACATGATCATCTTTTTCAATCGTTGTATTTCCTTTAGGAACAATAATTTCATCCCCACGAGAAATTGTTGCAATTAAAATATTATTATTTAATTCTAAGTCATTTAAAGTTTTACCTAAGAATTTAATTTTTCCAGTAGCAATAAATTCACTAGCTTCAACTTCGCCATCAACTAATTTATATAAAGTTTTTACACTAGAATCATCATCTTTATTCATTTTAGCCCGAACATAGCGAACTATTTGACCAGCAATAATTTGCTTTGGAGCTACAATACTATCTACTTTTAAACTATCAGTCAAACCTGTATAATTCATTCTTGTAACTTTAGCAACTGTTTTTCGATTATACAAATTTTTAGCATATAAAGATAAAATAACATTTTCTTCATCTAATCCTGTTAAAGCTAAAAATGCATCAGTATTTTCAATTCCTTCTTCTAACAATAGTTCTTCATCACTGCCATCACCATAAATAATGGTTGCAAATGGTAATTTTTTTGATAATTCCTGGCATCGTTGAAAATCTTTTTCGATAATCTTAACTTTAATTCCCGCTACCGCTAAGAATTTAGTCAAATAATAAGCAATCTTACCACCACCAACAATTAAAACATTTTTAACTCGTTGAGTGTTAAGACCAACATCCAAACAAAATCTCACTAAATCACGATGAGCTCCAGTAATATGTAAGTGATCTCCAGCTTTGATAATATAATTACCATCAGGAATAGTTACTTCTTCGTTATGACTAACCGCACAGACTAGAATGTTTGTTTTAGAAAGCTGATTTAATTGACTTAATGGTATTCCAACCATTTTACTATTCTCTTTAACATAAAACTCTGCCAATTCGACTTTTCCACGAGCAAAAGTTTCTACTTTTACTGCGGATGGAAAAGCTAAAGCTCTTCTAATTTCACTAGCAGCTTCTAATTCAGGATTAATAATCATTGATAATCCTAACTGATCACGCATAAAATCCCGTTGTCTTAAATAATCAGGGTTACGTACCCTTGCAATTGTATGATGAACTCCCATTCTTTTAGCAATCAAAGCCGCTAAAATATTTAATTCATCAGAAGCTGTCACACAAATAATTAAGTCGGCATCTTCAACTCCAGCTTCACTTAAAATATCGTATGAACCACCATTACCAACAACACCAATTACATCATATTGATTAACGACATCATCAATCTTTTGTCCATTTGTGTCAATGACTACAATATCATGGTCTTCATTGGACATATGCTTGATTAAAGTTTTCCCAACTTTACCAGCACCCAAAATAACAATATTCATAGTAAAAAAACTTCCCCCTTGATCTACTTTGTAGACAATTTTGCCACATTTTTAGACATCTTGCAACCTTTCTTAAACAAACTTTACAATATCATAACAATTCATAAATTAATGATAATTTATTCTAATCTTAATACAATTTTAATATCAAAAATATTACTTTTCCTTGTTAATATTTATATTTTTAAGACCATTAATCTTTTACACATTAAAATAAAATAAAGAAATAATTAAAAAAAAATAGAACATTTTGCGTTCTATTTTCTCATATAATCAAATCTTTCTAATTCTTTAGTTTTACCAATGACTAGGAAATAATCATCATCTTCAATACGATATTCAGGAACAACATCTAAAGATAATTTACCATCTTGTCCATGTTTTACCCCAATTACATTCATCCCATAAACACGACGAATATTTAAAGTTACAAAGTTCTTACCAATCCAGTCTTTAGGAGCTTTGATTTCAACTAGTGAATAATCTTCATCTAATTCTACTAAATCAATAATATTTTTTCTTAGTAAACTTTTTGCTACTTTGATACCCATATCTTTTTCAGCTCTAATAACTCGATTAGCACCGACTTTTTCTAAAATTTTCATGAACTGTTTATTTTTAGCTTTGGCGATAACATAGGAAACTCCTAGTTCTTTTAAATTCATCGTTGCTAGAACGGCTTCTTCTAAATGGGTTCCAATTGCCACTATAGCTATATCACATTCACCAATACCAGCTGCTTGCAGCTCTTCAATATCAGTTACATCGCCAACTACTGCTTTGGTCACTTCATCAGCGATTCGTTCAACACATGCGGGATCTTGATCCATGACAATAACTTCTAAGCCATGACTAGCTAATGTAGTTGCCACCGTTGATCCAAAAATTCCTAAACCTAATACTGCATATTGTTTATCCATACTCCACCTCATTATCCTAGTAAAATATTTCCATCAGGATATTTTACTTCTTTCTTTCCTGCTCTTAAATATGATTTTCTTGCAAAAGAAATCATCATGGTAATTGGTCCAATCCGACCAATATACATTAAAATAATAATTACGATCTTACCAATACTTGTTAAAGAAGGGGTTAATGAAGCACTTAAACCAACTGTGGCCAAAGCAGAAACTACTTCAAAACAAATATCAATAAAACTAGCTGTTTCTGTTAATGTTAAAATAAAAATACTAATCATGACTAATGATAAAGCCATTGAAATAATTGCAAAAGAACGAACAATTAAATGCTTTGGAATTCTTCGTGCAAAAACAGTTACTTCTTTACGTCCATGATAAATATTATAGACCTCTAAGATTCCTAAAGCAAAAGTTACCGTTTTGATTCCACCCGCAGTTCCCGCTGGTGAACCGCCAATAAACATGATCACACACATCATGAATTTTGTTGCTGGTGCTAAACCAGCCATATCGACAGAAGCAAAACCTGCTGTTCGTAAGGTTGCTGATTGGAACCAGGATATTTGTAATTGATCCAATAAATTTAAATTTCCAATCGTTTGGGGATTTTGATATTCACATAAATAAAATAATCCTGTTCCTGCTATTAAAAGAATTATCGTTACAATTAAAACTAATTTAGTATGTAAAGAAAAGCTTTTAAATAAATGCTTTTTACTAAATTTAGCTGGTCGCTTAAATTCTTTTTTAAAGCAATTAGCAACATCAAACCAGACAATAAAACCTAAACCACCCATAATAATTAAACCAGGAATGACTAGATTAATAATGCCATTAGTTTGATAATTAATTAATGAATTACTACCCAAAACATCAAAACCAGCATTACAAAAAGCCGAAATACTATGAAAGATTGAATAGTAAATTCCTTTGATCATTCCATAATCAGGAATAAAAACTAATGCTAATAATAAAGCTCCAATTCCTTCAACAATAAATGTATATTTGATGACGTTTTTTACAAACTTTGGCAGATTATCTAAAGTTGGCTGATTAAAAGCTTCTTGCAATACTACTTTATTAGTTAAAGATAATTTCTTTTTAATCATGATGATCAATAGATTTAAAAAAGTTAAAAATCCTAAACCACCAATTTGAATCAAAATAATGATGATTATTTGTCCAAATAAATTATATTGTTCACTAGGAACAACTGGTATCAAGCCCGTTACACAAGTTGCTGAAGTTGCTACAAATAAATTATTTAAATACGATGTAGCTCCTTTTTGATTACAGATTGGTAACGTTAATAAAATTGAGCCAATTAAAATTACTAATAAAAAGCTTAAAGCAATTTGTCGAGTTGGTCTTAAACTATGATGACGTTTTTTTAATTTTAATGTCGATACTTTCATTTTTCTTTACCTGCATCATCTATTTTTTGTAAGATTTGTTCACTGCATTTTAGACCATCAATTGCACTAGACATAATTCCGCCTGCATAGCCAGCACCCTCACCAATTGGCATAATATTTTTAATATTACTTTGATAATTTTCATCACGATAAAATCTAATTGGTGATGAAGAACGTGATTCAACTCCACTAAGCATTGCATCTTTAGTAAAGTTGGAAAACTTTTGTTCCATCAAAGTTAGTCCTTCTTTTAAAGCCTGATTTAAATTATCAGGAAATAACTCATTTAAATTAGTGTATTTAACCTTTGGTAAGACACTGCATTTTACCTGATCCATCATTAAATCCAAACTATCATTTAAATAATCTTCAACACGCATTACTGGTACATGGTAGTTACTACCACCTAATTTAAAAGCTTTTTGTTCTAAATCACGCTGGAATAGCATTCCCGCCAAAGGATGATTGCTATTAAAATCCTCCGGTCCAACCGTTACCAAAATAGCACTATTGGCGTTTTTACCATCACGAGCCTGATTGCTCATACCATTTACAACTAATCCGTTAGCTTCACTGCTTGAATTAATTACCTGGCCGCCAGGACACATACAAAAAGTATAAACACCGCGACCACTGCTAGTTTTTACTGCTAATTTATAATCAGCAGCACCAAGTCTTGGATGAGTTGCATATTTTCCATATTGATGTTCGTTGATAAATGATTGCAAATGTTCAATGCGGAAACCAACCGCAAACGGTTTTTGGTAAATTTCCATGCCTCTTTGATATAACATTTCATAAGTATCCCGAGCACTATGACCGATCGCTAAAACTAATTTATCAACTGCCATAACTTTTCTTTTACCATTAGTTTCCACAACAATTTGTTGTAAACAGCTGTTTTCAATTTCAAGATCAACTAATTTAGTATCAAATAATACTTTACCACCATTATTAATGATCGTTTGTCGCATCCTTCTTACAACATTAATTAAATAATCAGTACCAATATGCGGTTTATTAGAATAAAGAATATCTTCTTTAGCTCCATTTTCGACAAAGGTTTCTAAAATAAACCGTTTACGAAAATCTTTGACCCCAGTAGTTAGCTTACCGTCACTAAAAGTACCCGCTCCACCTTCACCAAATTGAACATTGCTGTTTATATTTAGTTTACCAGTTACAAAGAAATCATCAATATCTTTTTGACGCTGTTCAACTGGCTGACCGCGTTCTATCAAAGTAACTTTTTGATGAAAACGAGCTAAATTATAGGCACAAAATAATCCTGCCGGCCCACTGCCAACAACGACAACATGTTGATCAGTTGGTTTAAAATTTGAATACTGATAGGGTTTTACTTTTGTTAAACGAGGATATTTAGCTAGCATTGCTTCTTCGTTTTCAACTTCAAAAGTAAAAGCACAAACAAAATGAATTTTATTTTTTCTTCTAGCATCAATTGCCTGTTTAACTAGTTTTACGTTTTTTATTTTATTTTTAGAAATATTTAATTGTTGTGAAATGATTTTACGATAATCATCAATATGTAAAGGAACTTTAACATTATTAATCTGTAACATCTAATCTCTCCTTATCAATTATTGTTTTAGCAACATGATAACCCGAAGCAAAAGCAAAGTGCAGATTATAACCGCCACAATCACCATCCACATCCAAAACCTCACCACATAAATAAAGATTAGGATATTTAACTGCTTCCAAATTATCATCAATTTCATCTAATCTAACGCCACCACTAATTACTTGGGCTTTTTCAATTCCATAAGTATCCTTAATGACAAAACGCCAATCTTTTAAATTAGCAACCTGATTTAAAACTTTCGCTAATTTATCATTAAAAATACCCTCTAAATAATAATTTCCAAAACTTTTTTTCCGCCAGGATAAATATTTATTTAACTCCTGATCACTATAATCAGGTAACAAGTCTAAAGAAATCTCTTTTAAACCCTGATAATGTGATAATAATCTTGATAACTGCATAATACAAATTCCCGATAAACCCGAATCACTAAACAGCACTTCACCATCAAGCTGTTCAATCATTTGACCATTGACCAATAAACTAGCGCGACATTTTACCCGTACTCCTTTTAAATTACGATAAGCCGGTTTAGTTTTTAATTGGACTAAACTAGGATATAATTTAGTCATTTTAAGTCCTAGCTGTTTAACTAGATCATAATTATGATTGCCAGATAATAAAGATGCCGGTGAACCGGTTGCAATAACTACATTATTACCAAAATATTCTTGACTATCAGTTTTTACCATATAACCTTTTTTAGTTTTTTTGATTTCATTGATTTGGCAGTTTTCAATTAAAGTCGAATCGTTAAAATTATTGATCAATGCATTTTTGATTGTTAAACTTTGATTAGAATATGGGTACAACAAATTACCTACCCGTCTTACTTTAACCCCAATTCGTTCAAAATATCTTTGCGCATTAAAATCATGAATAATCTTGGCAATCCTTTGATCAGTTGTATTATAATATTTCATCTTTAAATTTGTATTTGATAAATTACAGCGTCCATTACCGCTAGCTAAGATCTTTCTTCCGGCTTTATTCGATTGTTCCAAAATAAGCACCTGATGGCCTTGAGCAATTAATTCATGGCCACATAATAGTCCACTAGCTCCACCGCCAATAATAATTGTTGTTTTCATTTGAAAATCTCCTCGTACATTGCCTTGATTATAGCATAAACTTATTTCTTTTCAAGGCGAATAATCTTTTATTTTAAGGTTGTTATTTTAGGGTTTAAGAATCCTTAATAAAGCTTAACTTTATTAAGATTTATAGTTTATTAATCAAGTTTTTTTGATCAATAAATCGTACTTGATAATATTAGATGATAAGTGTATAATTTAAAAGAATTTATCACTTTAAGGAGGAATTATTTATGGGTAGAGCACATGAAGTGCGTAAAGTTGCCATGGCAAAAACAGCAGCTAAAAAAGCTAAATTGTACTCACGTTATGGTAAAGAAATTTACTTGATAGCTAAAGCTGGTGGTCCAGAACCTGATGGAAACCTAGCTTTAAGAAGAATAATTGAAAAAGCAAAAAAAGAACAAGTACCTGCTGATGTTATTAAAAGAGCAATTGATAAAGTAAAAAGCGGTGTTACTGAAAATTATGAAGAAAAAGTATTTGAAGGTTACGCTGGTGGTGGTGCAACATTGATTGTTAAATGTTTAACTGATAATATTAATCGTACTATTTCACAAGTTCGTCCTGCTTTTACTAAATCTAAAGCTAAATTAGGTAATGAAGGTTCGGTTGCTTATCAATATGATGTTATTAGTGTTGTCAGCTTCAAAGGTTTAGATGAAGAAGCGGTATTAGATGCTTTAGTTATGAGCGAAATTGATGCTAGAGATATTGTTAGTGAAGATGATGGAACAATTAAAGTAATTGGGGAACCATCTGATTTAAATAAAATCAAGGAAGCTATTGAAGGAATCAAAGAAGATGTTGATTTTGAAATTGATGAAATTCAAACTCTTCCTCAAGAAACAGTAGAACTTGAAGGCGAAGATATGGAATTATTTGAAAGATTAATGAATAATCTTAATGATTGTGATGATGTTGATCAAATCTTCCATAATGTTGCAAACTATGATGAGGGAGAATAATTCTCCCTTTTTTTGGAGGTAAAAATGGAAGTTACTTATTTATATAACAGTGGATTTTTAGTTGAATTAGTCGATCATCTTTTATTATTTGATTATTACCAGGGCACTTTACCGGCATTAAACCCTAACAAGCCTTTATATATTTTTGTTTCCCATAATCATTATGACCACTACAACCCTAAAATATATCAAATTAATCATCCTAATATTACTTATATTATTGATGAGGGGATCAATAATATAGGTATTAAAGTAAAACCAAATGAAACCTATCAAATTGATGATCTAAACATTAAAACTTTACTATCAACTGATTTAGGCGTTGCTTTTGTCGTAACTTGTGAAAATAAAAATATCTATCATGGCGGTGATTTACACTGGTGGCACTGGATTGGGGAACCAGATCAAGATAATCAGTATCAGGAAGTTACTTTTAAACAGGAAATCAATAAAATCAAATCAATCAAATTCGATTTATTGATGACTGCTTTAGATCCCCGTTTAGAAGAATCTATTTCCTGGGGAATGAATTATATTTTAGAAAATATCGAAGCTAAATATGTCTTGCCAATGCATTTTACTGAAAGTATATCAAAAATGCACCAGGCACTGCAACAATTACCATTAATCCAATATCACAACATTATTAAAATCAATTATAAAGGAGAAAAATTTAACTTATTATGATCAAACCATATATTCATCAAGCCAAATATTACGAAACTGATCAAATGGGCATCATTCACCATTCCAACTATATTCGCTGGTTTGAAGAAGCCCGTATTGATTATATGAACCAAATCGGTTTACCATACAAACAAATGGAAAGTGAAGGAATTATTTCTCCGGTACTTGAAGTAAACTGTCAGTATTTAAATATGATGTATTTTGATGATCAGGCAACCATCAAAGTAGCCGTTACTGATTATACTGGAGTTCGCTTTGCTTTAAAATACGAAATCTATAACCAGGACAATAAATTGTGTACTACTGGCAGTTCAAGACATTGCTTTATGTCTAAAGACGGTAAACCCGTTAGTTTAAAAAGAAGTAAACCCGAATTTGATTTATTATTTAAACAAGTATTACAAAATCAATAATTACTTAGGTCATCTTTTTGATGACCTTTTTAACCTTATAATTATAATAAAAATAGAAATTAGTATTTTACTAATTTCTACATATTAACTATTTGACCGTAAAATTGCAGCAATTTCTTTTACAAAAATTTGTCTAATCGTAATCAATAATGGAATGATCCTAGTTATTATTAGATAAAAACAAGTTTCTAATAAAATTAATAATAAATCAATTGCACCCATCTTTAAACCAAAAATAAAACAAACACCAAAATAACTAATCATCGTTAATAATAAAGTAGCCAGAATCAAACGAATATTTTCATAATAATATAAGTAATAAAATGCCCGCTGATCAATTCCATTGATCCTTAAATTACAAATTTCCAATTCCCGATTTTTATTTTCCATTGTTTGAATCAAATAAACAATTACTAGTACCCCAATACTGATACTTACTTTCAACATCACCATAATATCTTCAATATTTTTAAGATTTCTGATTTGCTGACGGTAGTTCATCCCTGTTGAAAAAACTGTTGCGTTTGTAAACCAGCGCTGGATTTCTATTACTGTTGTTTCTATATCCTCAGTATTTTTACACTTTACATTTACAGCACTGCTTAATTTGATCCCTTTTTTCAGGCACATTTCATCGATCATTGAAACAGGTACATAGATTATTTCCCCTTTAATACCGGTATCATTATAAAAGTCTTTTACTTCATAATCATCAACTGTAAAAGCAAAATCATAAATTTGATTTTCTAAAGCCAGATATGCTTGGATTTTTAAGTTGGTATCTACCTGTTTAGCTAATGATGATGGTATAACCGGTTTATCAAGCGAACTTTTAGAAACAATTGTAACGTCTTTATTTTCAAACGTAGCATTTAACTGCCAGTAATTGCTGACACTTTCAACATTGTCAATTTCCCTAAGTAAATTAATTTGATCCTGATTAAACTTTACATTAACCTGGTCATATTTTGCTTGTGGTAATACTTCATTAGTATTAATTACTAAGATTTCATCACTGGCATACATTTGATTTAATAATTCTAAGTTCGTTAGAAAATTAGACAATACAGATGGTAAAACAGCTAAAACAGTGATCATTATTGTATAAATTATATTCATGATCAGTTTTGATATCTTACGATTACCTTTACGATATACTTTATAGAAATGTTTATCAATTTTGGTAGCATCTTTTAATTTTTGTTCATTAATTTCTTTGCACTGATCTTTTTTTAAAACTAAATGCTGATCTTCGATCTGATATAAAACATCACAGTTTTCACCTACATATTGATCATGACTGGCAATCAG
>NZ_JAGHEW010000298.1 GCF_017889095.1 Thomasclavelia sp.
AGCCATTTTTTGAGCAATTTGATAGCCGTAATAATTTCCATCACCGATTTCAATTATTTTAAGCAGCAGCATTTCCATCTTAAAAAAACTGTTAACAGATTTTGGCATATAAACATTCCTTTCTAAAAAATAGAATAAACATATTTAAGATATAAATCAATACCTATAATAAATATACAATGTTGATATTTTTTATAAAAAGATTACATATTTTAATTGTAAGAGTGAATGAGATATTTTTAGATTTCGTTGTTAAAGTGATTTTAATAAAAATAGTCACTAAGTAGTAAGAATAACTTATTATAATGTAAATATCAGGAGGTGGTATATGTGTTAGAAATAAGAAATATTAATATTATTTATAATCATAAGATAATTATTGATGCTAATTTTAAATGTAATGATACGGGGATTACAATTATTAAAGGGGAAAGTGGTAGTGGTAAAACTTCGTTAATTAGAAATATTTTATATCAGGAAAATTATTTTGATGAATATATTTATAATCATCAAAAAATTACTTCTAGTAAACAACTGATCAATGTTTTTTCTTTAATGAGTCAAAATAATGCTTTTATTGCTGATTTAACGGTAAAAGAACATTTTAAGTTGATGCAAAAACTATATGGAACAGCAGATATTAGTGATTATTTGCAACGTTTAGAATTACTTAATACTCTCAATAAATACCCTAGTCAATTATCAGGTGGTGAAAAGAATCGGATTAGCTTTCTATTATGTATTTTAAAAAATTCACCAATAATAATTCTTGATGAACCAACTGCAGCTTTAGACAGCTATTTTACTGAAGAAGTTAAAAATATCATTATTGAACTGTCAAGTAATCATTTATTTATTATTTCAAGTCATAATGAATCGTTGTTTGAACTTGGTGATGTTATTTATGAAATTAATAAGCAGCAGTTATGTTTGATCAAAGATAATTGGATAAATAATAAAATGGTTGAAAAAACTGAAAAACAAAAAATTATTATACCGGGTATTTTTATTAAAATGAAAAAGCATCGTTTAATTCAAAATCTAATGATGATCATCATTTTATCATTTAGTATTGTCTTAACATCACTTGTTTCTAGTTATAGTTTTACATCTACCAATAATCATTATGAGGAATTTGAAAATTTAGTTGATAATGAGGCGATTGTTTATAAACCGGTTTTTGCTAATAAAAAAAATATTTTTTACGGTGGTGGCAATGAACCATATATTAATGAAACTGAAAAAAAACTAATTAGTGATATTAAACATATTGATAAAATGACCCCTCATCTTGAATATGATTTTGGTTATACTCATACTGAATTTGAAAAATCAAATGATAATTCAACTGAATATATTTTATATAAAAACGGAAAAGAAATAAGCCAGGGTGATTTTTATGATCGTGTTACTGATATTACTATTGTAAATTATGATCAAATTGATAAAAATCAAGTAGAAAAAAGCTATGGGGATGGTGGAATATATTTTTCTCATGAATTGGGTAAATATTTAGAACTTAAAGATGGTAGCTATGAAATATCGTTTAATTTACCGGTTCCTAGTTATGTTGTCATTGGTGATGGAGAAAAGCAAATTCCTGATGATCCTGTTTATTATCCGATTAATTATGATTTTGTCAATTATATTAATGTAAAGTATAAAATTAGCGGTATACTTAAAGGCAATACTGGTTGTCGCTGGTCTAAAAATAGTTATCATGCTATTTATGTTCCCGATGATTTATATCAGCAGTTGATTAATGAAAATATGCCAACAACAAGTAAAACGTATTATTATGATCGTTCAATAAGTAATATTGGTGATTATACAACGGAATTGGTTGAAGGTCATGAAATAACAAATATTGCTAAGGCTATTCCATGGGTTAGTGGAGCTTATAAAATAAGAATTGATTCGGTTGAAAATTATGAAACTGTTATTAAAGAATTAGAAAAGGAAGGTTTTGCAACAATCAGTGATAAAGCTAATTTTAGATCAATTGATGCTATGGCATACCAGACATCGGATTCATTTATTAAATTTTCATTAGCTCTAACAATCATCTTGACTATTATTAATTTGATTTTAAAATATATTAATCTTTATCAAGAGAAAAGTTTTAAGTGTTATTTTAAAGAGTTAGGTTATGTACCAATGAAAATAACCATTTTATCTTTACAAAAGTATTTAATTGATATGATGATTATTTTAATGACATCAATTATAATGTGTTTTATTTTTCAATTTGTTTGTATCAAAATAAATTATGTAATTGCCCCAATTTCATCAACTACAATTTTGTTTATATTTATTTTGTCATTGTTGATAGAATTTATTTTTCCACTTGGATTAGGAGGGATTAGTTATGATAAAGTTAGAAAACATTAATATCACTTATAAGCAGCCAGTTTTAAAAAATGCTCATCTTAATATCTATCCAGGTGTATCTTTGATTGTTGGTAAAAGCGGGACTGGTAAAACGGCACTTTTGTATCGGATAGCTTTGATTAGCTCTAGTAAAGATTATGATTATTATCTAGACGATAAAAAATTAGATTTAAAAAATGAGCGAGAAATGGCTTTATTAAAACGAGCTCAAATCGGCTATGTCTTACAAGAAAGTAATTTATTTGAACAATATACAGTAGGTGAAAACTTGATTCATGCTTGTACCTTCAATAGTCAGCAGCAAAATATTGAAGAAGTTATGAAATTAGTAAATTTAAAGGTGGCTTTAAATCAGGCAATCAGTACTTTATCAGGTGGTGAACGACAAAGATTAGCGATTGCTTGTGCATTGATAAAAAATCCCAAAATATTAATTATGGATGAACCTACTAGTGCCTTGGATATAAACAATGAACGTAATATTTTTGAACTCATTTATTCAATTGCTCGTAAGTTAAATATCTATATTATCATTGCTTCACATAGTCTTATTGCAAAAGAATATGCTGATAATATCTATGAGATCAAAGATTACACAATCAAAGAAATCAAAACAGTCAATAATGTTCAGCATTTAAAACTAAATCAGGCATCAAAGCTGACAAAACAGTTTTATCATAATTATCTAAAACATTTTAATAATTATTATCACCAATTAACAACAGCATTAAAAGCTATCTTTCTTGTTACAACATTAAGTGTTTTTGCCTGCTGTTCAATAATTGGAATGACAATATCAAAATTGTTAATTCACTTTCTAATAATCAAATTTTTATTACTGATCATCAAGAAAATCTTTATCTAGATAACGATAATTTAATTAGCTCAAAAATAGATTTAAATGATTTAGAAAATCTTGACGGATTAAAAGATTACTATCCAATTTATTTAGATACTTTAATGATCAATGGCAATAAATATATTGCTCTTCCATATTATGATAATGCAGTTTTTGAAAATAATATTATTCAGGTTGTTGATTTATTAGAAGATCATGGAATCTATGCGCCTGTTAGCAGCCATACAGAAATTAAACAAGGACAATTAGTTGATGATAGTATGACTAAAAGTTATCCCGTTAAAGCTTTTTTAGATAATAGTTATTATTGTGGCTATTTAAGAAATCAAAGTAACTATTTTTATAGTTTTTATCAAAATTTTGACGATTCTTTACCGCTTGTAGGATATACTCTTTTATTTGAAGATGTAAATTCAATAAATAAAGCAATAGGACAGTTAGAAAATAAATATTATATCAATGATGATTTTCAGGATACTGAATTTTTAACAAAACTAATTGCTGATGCTACAAATACTAAAATAATTTTGGCACTAACAATTAGTATTATTGCAATTGTTTTGTTGTTTATTGTATTAAAAGAATATATGCAAAGAAGAAATCAAGAGTTGGCATTATTGAAAATCAATGGAATTAATAATCAAGAATTGTTTAAATTGATTTTTTTGGAACAGTTAAAAATATTTATGATCAATAGTATTTTTATTGCTGTAATCATTGGATTAAAATATCTTGTTACTCATGATATATCAATAAGCATTATTTTGATTATGATCATAAGTCAAATGATCTTATTGCTATTTAGTCTTATTTATAATGGTATTAAAGTAGTTAAACTTTCCCCAGAACAAGAATTGCGGTTTTGATAATTAAATATTAAAAAAGACTAATAAGCATTTCTAGCTGTTTTTACCTTAACTAAAAGATGGTATAATGAAGATATCTAAACTTAGGAGGCGATAAAATGAATTATTCAGAAAATGGAAAGCAATATCATATTCAGGTAGGCGAAGGGGAAGTTGGTAAATATGTAATTATGCCTGGTGATCCCAAACGCTGTAAATTGATTGCTAAGTATTTAGATGAACCAGTTTTAATCGCTGATAA
>NZ_JAGHEW010000299.1 GCF_017889095.1 Thomasclavelia sp.
ATTGATTTTTTCTAACGTATATTGAATGCATGCTTCATAGCTAATAGAAATAACGATAAACAAAGCAATATAATTATAAAACGCATTAATGATCATTGGAATGATCGTTACATAAACAATTCCTAAACTAACTTTAAAAAAATCTTTGACTGATTCAACGGGAAAGTTAATAATCAGTGTCAAAAAGGACATGACAATCATAAGCGACGATAAACGGATAAAACCACATCTAATGATCCTTAATAACCGACTGTCAATAATTTGATTAATTAATATTTTCATCGTCAATTAAATCAATACACTTAGCGATTGAACTAACTACATAAGTTGCCTGCTTATTTAAATCTTCATTATCACTTTCAATGATAAAACTATGATCATTAATTTCAAACATCGATAGATCATTATAAGAATCCCCAATAACATAAATATCGTTTTCATTAATATCCAATTGCCTGATTAATTCTTTGATAGCATTTTTCTTACTTACACCAGATGGTAAAATATCAATATACTGGTTATTTCGTTCAACATGAAAGTCAGAAATTTTAATTAACTGATTATAAATCTCTTCAACGATATCCATTCTTCGATCAATTACTTCAATACATATTCCTATAACATCGTAGTTTAAATTGGCATTAATGTGCTTACTTAATGTCGAGTTATAACGAGGAATATATAAAGTTCCCGCTTCAAACGATAAAGTGATACTAAGATGATCTTGATATTGGTCAATAATATCAAATATTTTAGTTGCAATATCAATTTGATCAAAACTATGTTTAATAATCGTTTGGCTTTGGTTATTTTGAATTAAAGATCCATTACATAAAATTACATAAGCATAACCAATATCAAATTGATTAGTAAAAAAACTAAACGTATTTTCATTTCGTCCGGTTGCAATAACTAACATATTACTGTTCGTAAAATCTTTTAATGCTTTTAAATCATTAGAGGCTACATCTTTACCTCGATAGATCGTCCCATCTAAATCACTAATTAATACTTTCATCAATTTCACTCCTATCTTAATAGAAGTTTCTTAGTACTAGTTCCAGTTTAAATGATTAATTAAGTCTATCTTAGTTGTTCCTGTTTTAATTTCACCAATTTTATAACAAAGAAAAGATTGGTTAATATGATCCATAACAGTTTCTTGTTTATCTGGTGATACAATTACAAGATATCCAACACCACAATTAAAAGTGTTTAACATCTCATTGTCACTTACTTTTAGATACGCTTTTAAACAATGGAATATTTTGGGTAAAACGATTTTAGCTAAATCAATTTTAGCACAAAGACCTTCCGGAATAACTCGCTTTAAATTTCGTGGAAAACCACAACCAGAAATATTAACAGCTCCTTTAAGCATCTTTTTTTCAAACAAATCAATTAAGCAATCATAATAACAAAACTGAACTTTCATAATTTCATCGATAAAACCATGATCATCAATGACTTCTTTTTTTATTTGGGGAAAAGTATTGATCAAAGAATCAATCAATGAATATCCATAATGGTGAATCCCATTTGAACCAATCGCTAAAACAACATCACCCGCACGTATATTTCTAGTATCTATTGCTTTTGAATCATCAAGAATTCCCGTTATAGTAGACGAAATAAGACACTGGTGTAATAATTCTTTTTTGATTGCACATTGACCCGTTAATCGTTTTATTTGATATTTTTTAGCCTTATCATCAAAGGTTTTAACCACTTTCTCTAAAAACTGACGATCCATATTATCTACGATTAATGATGATGTAATAAAAAGCGGTTTAGCACCAATCATTAAAATATCATTAATCAGCGTACAAATAATATCCTCAATTAATTCATCAAGATAGCCATATTCAATCGCTAATCTTTGTTTAGTTACTGGCTCTTGTACTTTCGAAACTATTTGGAGGGATTTTAATGGCAACACTTCATCTAGAGGATATGCTGCCCCACGAAATGCCGGATTATATTGATATATATAAACGATGTCTTTTAACGCATTGTTCATTAGATCAATCTTGCTAACATCAACACCAGCAAGCTGATATGAAAACGTTGGCCACTTGTCTTCACCTTTCAAGATCTCATCAACTGTTATTTGAAACAGCTTCGCTAAATCTTGTAATAAATCAACTGATGGTATCGACATTCCCGATTCCCATCTTGATATAGCCTGAAAAGAAATATTAAGCTGATTTGCAAGTTGTTTTTGCGTTAAGTTATGTAACTTTCTTTTTTCTAATAAATATAAACCAATTTTTTTATAATCTAACATTTTTCATCCCTCACTTATATTTTAAATCTTTAACCTTTGATTACCTATCATCATTTAGTTGAATTGATCTTTTGAAAATTCAATCAGTAATTGAACTAGAACTCATTATAACATAATAAAGTTTATTCAAACTTTATTATTTATTGATAAAATCAATAATAACCACAAATTTTTTTGATAAATATGGCTTTTTGTATGTGAAAACAATTTTGTTGTGTTATAATTTTTTATTGTATTAATTAATTTATTTTATAATTATATTGAATAAAAATAATTTTTATAATATAATAATCTTAGAAAGGATGATACTTATGGAATTTGAATGGTCAACAAATGACATCGCTAAAAAAACAGTTACTATTTATAGTACAAACATCACTTTGAACAAAGCTGCTTGTCGTCACTTTGAAGATGTTGATTATGTTTTACTGGGAATTGATCGTAAAAAAAACGTATTAGGAATTAAACCAGTCGGAAAAAAAGAAATAAACGAGGAAATATATCCAGAAGATCAGCTGCATCGAATTTCTATTGGAAAAAGTTATGCTCGAATTTCTAATAAAAGTTTTATTAGTGCCATTGCTGAAGAATATGGATTTGATTTAGAAAACAACAAATGTGTCAAATTTAAAGCTAAATTTGATGTTATCCATCAAATTCTATTAGTTGATCTCTAAAGGAGGGATAATTGATATGATACCTATCTGGTTAGGAATTACTATTGTCGCTGCGATAATTGAAATTCTTACTGCCGATTTAGTTAGTATCTGGTTTGCTTTTGGGGGAGTTATTGCTTTGATTAGCTGTTTACTCGGTGCTAGTCAAACAATTCAAATTGCCTTATTTGTAATCGTAAGTGTGATTACAATTATTACTGTAAGACCAATAGCTAAAAAATATTTACGCTCTAACATTGAAAAAACAAATGTAGATCGTGTAATTGGTAAACATGGTTTAGTAACGAAAACAATTACTGCCGATAATAAAGGTGAAGTTAAAGTTATGTCAACTTCATGGATGGCTACTAGTCTAGATAATTCGACTATCAATGAAGGTGATTATTGTGAAATCTTGGCTATTGAAGGGGCTCATTTAGTTGTTAAAAAAATTGAAGAATAGAGGAAATTGTTATGGATAATTTATATGTATTTGTCTTGTGGGGAATTTTAGCAATTCTAGTAATTATCATGATTGCAACAACAATTAGAATTGTACCCCAATCGAAAGCTTATGTTGTTGAACGAATCGGTGCGTATAATCGTACTTGCAATGTTGGATTGCATATCTTAATTCCATTTTTTGATCGCGTTGTTAATAAAGTTTCTTTAAAAGAACATGTTGTTGATTTTGCACCACAACCTGTAATTACCAAAGATAACGTAACAATGCAAATCGACACAGTTGTTTATTATCAAATTACCGATCCTAAATTGTTTACTTATGGTGTTGACCGTCCTATTAATGCAATTGAAAATTTAACGGCAACTACCCTTAGAAATATTATTGGGGATTTAGAATTAGATGAAACTTTAACATCAAGAGATATCATTAATTCAAGAATGCGCAGTATTCTTGATGAAGCTACTGACCCTTGGGGGATTAAAGTTCATCGTGTTGAAGTTAAAAATATTATTCCACCTCGTGATATCCAAGAAGCAATGGAAAAACAAATGCGGGCTGAACGTGAAAGACGTGAAGCAATCTTACAAGCCGAAGGTAAAAAGACAGCAGCAATTTTAAATGCTGAAGGTGATAAAGAAGCCATGATCTTACGAGCTACCGCTGATAAAGAAGCAAAAATTGCTATTGCTGAAGGGGAAGCTGAAGCTTTAAGATTAGTTTACGAAGCGCAAGCTAAAGGGATTCGTTATATTAATGATGCTAACCCTGAACAAGCTTATGTAACTTTGCAAGGATTTAAGGCATTAGAAGAATTAGCTAAAGGAAACGCTACAAAAATTATTATTCCAAGTGAGATTCAAGGTATGGCTGGTTTAGCAAGTTCATTAAAAGAATTAGTTGTTGATGACAAAAAGAAATAGGATTTTTTATCCTATTTCTTTATTTTACCGTAATAATTACCCGTTGGTAATGTTTTAATTGATGTTTGCCATCATCTTGGACTTCGACAACCATGTGGATTGTATCACCACTTTTAGCATCTTCAGGTACTGTAAAGCTCATCTTAGCTTTATTGGCATCATTGATCTTAATGGTATCAACTTTTTCATCTTTTCCTAATTGACGTTTAATATCGATTTGCATACCATCAAGATCTTCAACTTTAGCTTCAGTTGTAATTTTGCTGTCTTGATAAGTGTCCGCTTCAAAATAACGCCACCACTTATAAGTTAAATTATCATCATCCTGGTCTTTACCAACTGCACTTAAAGTAATTTCTTCACCAGCTTTAGCTTCAATATCAATACCTTCTTCAATACTTACACTTGGTGCATGATTAACCGCTTTTTCATCATCGGTTAAACACCATTCAATTCTAGCGGCAAAATCATTTTGGATATCAGTAAACCAGCGGCTTAAACTGTATTGAGCTTCAAATTCTTTAGTATATGGATTGTAATCTAAAACCGAATTAATGCCATCATCACCAAAACGACCTCCCCAGCCACCATAGCTAGGATTTTCTAAACTTCTAAGCCCTGTATCAATTAAATATAAAAATGATGGTGAATCCCCTTCAGAAATAAAATCATATTGCTGATAATTTGGATTATTAGTTAAATAATCCTGGGTTCCTCTAAGTTCATTATAATCTTCACCTTCAATGATTTTACCATCACCCATCAAAGCATAGTTTTCCATTAACGGTCCTTTATCTTTAACTAAATTTTCATAACACCAGTCAGCTTTTAAGGTATCATTTAATTCATCACTATGTAATTGCCAGACATAAGCAAAATGCCAGAAATTACTACGATCATTAACTACTTTTATATCACTCCAGTTTTTAGCGATATATTCACTATAACTTTCATCCTGATCTAAGATAATATATAAAACTAATTTATCATTAATTTTCTTTTGAATTTCTTCCCATTGATCACTGTCTTGATATTCTTCTTCAATTGATTTTAAAGCTCGAGCTGTAGTATTCGTACCACCCCAAGTTTGGACATATAAAGTACGATCATCATCATCTAAAAATAACTCTTTTAAAAACTCAGATCCTTCAGTTACTTCATCCATTTCCCCTTTATTTTTTATATTTCCAATTTTAGTTACTGAACGTAAATAATCTGGTTCTGGATAATCTTCATCGTGTGCTTTTAAATTATCATAGACTGCTTCATAATCATCTAAGAAATCATAAATCCACTGTGTTCCTGTCCAACGGAATGGTTCAATCCCTTGTTCTTGATCACCTGCATAATGATACATTGAACTAGTTAAAACAATTCCACTAATATCCATATCATTAGCATAAAGTAAAGCTCGAATAACTGAATTCATGTCATCAACTTCACCATCGGTTGTAATTACTGTTCTTGCTTTTTCTTGAACCGTTTGTTTAACTACTTCCTTATCATTCCCACTACTACAGCCAACAATTAATGTCAGCATACATAAAATAATACCTAATTTTTTTAATAAAACCACTTTTCTTTCCATCCTATTCTCCTTTCGTTTATTTTTTAGTTTAAATTACTAAACTAATTTAAACCAATATTAACTTATTTAAACTAATTTGTAAACCCTTTCATTAAAATAAAATAAAAAGTAGTAATATTTTGATATTACTACAAAGTATCACCGATAATTAATTTACAAGTTGAATATACTCTAAACTTTTGAAGATCATTTTGTTCAATTTCATCTTTTAATAACATCATTGCCAGTTTTGCCCGTTTACTATGGGCAATCTTTAAGACCGTTAAATTATAGCCGTAGCAAAAATAATCAGGAATCTCATCAATCCCAGCTAAATGAACATCTTTCTTTAATTCTAATTGGAGATCTTGAAACGCTTTGATTGCACTAATAGAAATTTGATAATTTTCACTTATTAAGACTCTTGGATATAAATTATTTTCTAAACCCTCTTTAATTACTGAATAACTAGTATCGACAGAATTGCCTGTTATATATATTTTGCCATCTAATTGATATTTAGTAATTAAAGTTTTAAAAGCTTCACGCCGCTTTTGAAAATTAAAGGTATTATCTTGATTAGCCAAATAGCCAATCTGTTTAAATCCTTTGCTTTTAATCAGTTTGATAATCTCTTTTAAGCCATGATAATTATCAATCATGACATAGCTATAATGATCATCTTGATAATCATTATCATAAATGATCGTTGGTTTATTAATCTGTTTAAACAGATTAAATGTTTCTTTATCCATTTCATTAGCAAAAATAATAATTCCCGCAATTAATGGCTGACGATATTCAATAACTAGTTTTTCTATTTCAATTAGATCATCTTCTATATAATCAATACTTAATAAATAACCGTCTTTTTTAGCTTCTTTATTAAACATCGCCAATGTATTGGTCCATAGATCGACTTCAGTTGTAGTAGGATCAATTTGCTTTCTAGCATAATTAACGATTTTAATTACCTTACTAGTAGTTATCCCATTTTCAACTTGATCAATATAATTAAAAATCAATTTTTTAGTTTCTTCACTAACACCAGGTTTATGATTTAAAGCTAATGATACTGTCGCTTTTGACAATCCTAAATCACGGGCAATTGTAGCTGCTTTAACTTTCATAGACTTACCTCCAGCTTAATTATTTTGAGTATATTCCAAATATTTTAAAAACAATAAATCTGCAATAATAAAGAAATGGGCTGTACTGCCATAAAGAATATCCGCTTTACCTACTTTAAA
>NZ_JAGHEW010000300.1 GCF_017889095.1 Thomasclavelia sp.
AACGAAAACCAACTCCTTGTACTCGTCCTTTAAAAATATAATGTCTTCTAATCATCCAAAAAACCTCCTATCTTTTATTACTTTATATTATACCACAAATAAGTTCGTTCTATCTTACTAGAAATACGCTAATTGATTTTCAAAGATATTTTAAACAGTCTATGAACAGAAAATCTAATTCATAATACAATTACCATTTTGTATTTATCAAAAGATATTAAACATTTAATTTTCAATATTTTTTACTTATAAATTTGAATATGTCTATATGTCCATAATCCTTATTTTTTAGCTTAACATATATGAACTATTATACAAAAAATATTAATAAGAGTTAAAACTATTGTACTTACTATACATCCAAACTATTAATTATAAATTAATAACATCTTATTTTTTTATAATTTCAAAGATATATTTATTATCCATCAAACAAGAAAGATAGATTAATATAATTATTATGCTATAATATGTAAATAAAGGAGCAAATTTGTATGAGTGAATTATTTAAAGCGAGCGAAGGGAGTTTTTTTACTCTAAGTCAAGAAAATAGATTGAACATTCCTTTTTTTCAAAGAAGATATGTATGGAAAGAAGAAAATTGGAGCGAATTATTGAACAGTATTTTTTCTAAAGAGCAAATCGGATTTATTGGTTCAATAATTGTTCAAAGGAAAGAAAATACTGTAGGGATTCATGAACTTGATGTAATTGATGGTCAACAAAGATTAACAACAATAAGTTTGTTGCTAGTTGCCATGTATGATAATTTAGATGATGATAAAAAAATAGCAGCAAAAGATAAATTTAGAGATACATTGTTTTCAAAAGATTTTTATGGAACTAATTACTATCCTAAAATAAAACATTCTAAAGTTGATGCCATAGATTATAATAAAATTATTAATTTGGACGATTCAATTAGAAAATCATTAAATGAATCGACAGGAATAATTGGATGTTATAATTATTTTTGTGAAGAACTAGCAAAAAAAGATAAAGAACTAATTAAAAATAAGTTTGAACAATTAATTGGAGGTTACATAAATTACTGTGTAATTATAACGTTAGAAAAAAATGCTGATGAACAAGCAATTTTTGACTCTTTAAACACATCAGGTGTATTATTAACTTCTAGTGACACTATAAAAAACAATTTATTTAAAACTGCTGCATTACTTTATCGAAAACAATATACACAAATGGCTGAAAGCAAATTAAATAATACATATGAAAACACATGGGAAAAAATGTTTATTGCAAATGATCACGATAAATATTGGGACCAAATTATAATAACAGGAAGAATTAAGCGTTTAAATCTCGAGTTATTTTTATACTGCTTTGCAATTATAAAAGGTCTTTATGATGCAAATGATAATACAATATCAGAATTATCAAATGTTTATAAAAAAACTTTTCGTAATTTTAAATCAGTAGATGAAATAGATTATTTCATTGATGAAATGATGAAATATGCTCAAATTTATATGGACAATTTTTATTTTGAAACTAAAGGAGTTTTATATGAATATAAACATGATTCAATTTTGGAAAGACTTTTACATGTTCTTAATACGATCGAATCTACAACAATGTATCCGTACGTATTAAAACTATTATTTGAGTATAATAATGACAAAGATACTTTAAACAGTCGTCTACACAAATTAGAAAAGTATATAATTATTAATAATTTAACTAGAAATACAACAAAAGTAAAAAATTATAATAAATTAGTAATGATTCTTTTAAAAGATGAAAACAAAATTGATGATGAATTAGCCCAAATTGAAAATAATTCAAATTATATACTATTAGACAAAATAAATAACAAATTAGCATCAATGTATTTGTTTTGGATAGAATTGTATAGAAGAAAAAATGAAAAACATGATATTACAGAATTAAAATATGATTATACTCTTGAACATATTATGCCAGTTAAATGGAAAGAAAATTGGTCATTAATTTTAGAGCTTAAACACCCTGATGGAACATCGCTCAGTGAACGCGAAATAATCGAAAACAGAGAGCAAATGGTTCACTCAATTGGAAACATGACGCTACTAAAAGGCAAATTGAACAATAAAATACAAAATTCAGCATTTTATAAAAAAATTCCAAGTATTAAAAAGTATGCAGATTTAAAAATAACAAAAGATGATATTGTTACCCCATATGAACAAGGAATGAAAGATTGGTCTGAAATAAATATTAAAAATAGACAAAAAAAATTGATTGAAGATATAAAAAATACATTCTTATATTAAAACTAAAAAGTCATCAAATCGCAATTGTAACCATTTGGTTCATCATAAAAAAGGGCATTACACAATAACTAGGAATTTACAACTTGTGAGGTGTAGAATAACCTGAAATAAGATGTTCCCCATGTTTTGTAAATAATAAAATGGAGACACCACAAATTATTTTGTAGCGACTTCATACCCACTGTTATTTTAAATACTCATAAAAAGATGACTATTTGCTTATTTAAATATAATTTTAAGAATATTAATTACTTTCATTGTCTTCAAATTAAAAATTGAACTGAAGATATGCAAAAAATATTACAATAATTATAGTTGTATATAATAATATCAATTAAATTTAACTTGAAATCTTACAAAATCGATAATTAACTCGACTTTATATATAATGATAATAAAAATTGCAATATCTAATTAAAAAAATAAACAATATAATTTTTAATTCAATTATATGATTGCAATTCTATTTCAGGCAAAATGGGTAATGATATATGAATTTAAACTAAAAAATTCAACATATCCTTTTACTACTACTCCTAAATAAATCATCAAAACGTTTAATTTACCGAACAAATTATAAAAAATGTTCAATTATTTTCATTAATTATCATCTTAAAAAAACAATTAAATTTAGATCAGCACTTTAAACAAAAGCTTCTGTCACTAAACAGAAGCCTTTTACCTATTTTATTTTACAATATTTTTTTGTCACCGCTAAAATTAACGCAGCTCCAGCTAATCCCATAACCGCTAATTCTAAATTAACATCATCTCCGGTTTTTACAGCATTAGCTTTTGATGGTTTTGTCGTTTCGCTTACATTAGGTTTTTGACTATCATCAGTAGGTGGATTAGTTGTTTGATTATCATCAATAG
>NZ_JAGHEW010000301.1 GCF_017889095.1 Thomasclavelia sp.
CTTTATACATTCCATTAGACAAAATTGCCTGACCACTTGTTGAACAACAATGAGTGATAATATAATCAACCGTATAATCATGTTTTTTTAAATTAAGCAATCCTTGATCCATTTCTTCCTGGTTTGGTAGTTCTTCTTTCCACCAGGATAGATGATTAATACGATATAACTGACGGGTCTTATCTAAATGCCTCCGTTTTTCGTAAAATAACGGATCATCTACTTCTAAGATACCACCAGATATATCATGTGAAGATGCTCCACCAAAAGTAAAAATCTTACAGCCATCAATTTCAAATACTTGACCTCTTTTTAAATGAATTATCGATGGCATAATAAACTGGACCTCACCACCATGCCAAGATTCAGTTGGATAATTTTTTAATAAATCATAATTTTCATGATTACCATCAACCCATAGGGTAGTAAACGGTTTAGCATCTAGCCATTTTAACCAATAACGCTGTTCTTTATCATCTTTGAAAAAGCCAAAATCGCCAGCAACAATGACATAATCATCTTTACTCATTTCTTTTTGTTCAAAAAAACATGTAGTATTGAAACGACGATAATCCCCATGACAATCTCCTGTAATATAAATCATTTAATCACCTTCTTTGATATTTCCGGTTATTTCTAAAACATTACCATCGGGATCACTAATATTAAAATAATAATAAGGATGATGAACATTAACATAATAAATCTTTGATAATTTGCCAATATTTAATTCTTGTAGCCGCTGATATTCAGCTTTTAGATTTGAAACAGTAAAGTTAAAAATCACCATATTATTTTGAAGTCTTTCATCTACGCTAAAATCATCTAGATAAGCCTGATTAAAGCATTCTTTATTTTCTTTAATCAATTTTTGATCATATTTAGAATTATAAAGGGATAGAAAATTACCACAATCAAAAGTTATCCAGCGATCTTCATTTACATATAATGGCTCTTGATTTAATAATTGACGATAAAAATCTAATGATCTATTAATATCATTTACACAAATATAAGTTGTTTCTAATTTCATGATCATCTTCCTTTCTTGTTTTATTAATAATATTATAGAAAAGATAATCATAAAAAACAATCTACTTTTATGTTACATCTTATGGATATAATTTATGCTATTTTCATTATTTATAAATAAAAGATATTCAAATTACTTGAATACCTTTATAAATCACTACCATTAGTTGCAATTACATTTTGATACCAATAAAACGAATCTTTCTTGAACCGCTGATTAGTTCCTTTACCGTGATCATCACGATCAACATAAATAAAACCATAACGTTTTGACATTTCTCCAGTACTTGCACTTACTAAATCAATACATCCCCACATAGTATAACCAATTAAGTTTACTCCATGGTTGATTGCAATTTTACATTCATGCAAATGATCTTGTAAATATTTGATACGATAATCATCATGAATACTGCCATCTTTTTCTACTTGATCTTGAGCACCTAAACCATTTTCGGAAATAATAATTGGTAAGTGATAGCGATCATAAATAATTTCTAAAAAATAACGCAAGCCAAGCGGATCATAAGCCCAGCCCCATTTGGAATATTGTAAATAAGGATTTCTAGCCCCGTTTGCAAAATTACCTTGGACTATATCTTTGACTTCATGAGTCGTAACTATATTGGACATATAATAAGAAAAAGTATAAAAATCTACTTTTCCGTTTTCAAAATCACTAAAATCTTGAGGTAGTGTATTTAATTTTACTTCATATTGATTCCAAAGTCGCTTTGAAAATGGTGAATATCTACCAAAACACATTACATCACCGGTATAATAAATCCCCTTTTCAAATCGATATCTCGTTTCTAAAATATCTAATGGATCCTGACTGCCAGGATAATGAGGAATTCCGCAAATCATCGCTCCTACTTTATTTTCCTGATCAATTTGATGAGCTAATTGGACGCTTCGACTATTAGCTACTAACATATTATGAATAATTTGAAAACTTTCCTGATGACTTTCTTGATTCGATACATTATCAAACATATCTAACATTAATAAATAGTCATTCATCTCATTAAATGGTAACCAGTATTTTACTAATCCTTTAAATTCCATAAAACATGTTTGAGCAAACTTCATAAATAAATCAATTAATTTTCGATTTGACCAGCCACCATAATGATTTACTAAATGTAATGGTAAATCACCATGATATAAGGTTACTAATGGTTCAATATTATATTTATGTAATTCATTAAAAACATTATGATAAAATGCAATCCCTTTAGGATTAGGTTTTTCTTCAATTCCTTCAGGATATAAACGGGTCCATGAAATTGACATTCTAAACATCTTAAAACCCATTTTTGCGAATAATTCAATATCTTCTTGATAATGATGATAAAAATCGATTGCTTCATGACTTGGATAAAAATAATCATCACTAACACCAAGGATAGCTCCTTGAGGCAATTTTTTTCCTAAACTGGCATCAGTACTTACACATTTGCCATTGTTATCTATATAAGTAATTTGCCGTCTTTTACTAAAAGACCCCGCCGTTTTACAATCACATTCGCTAAGTCCTTTACCATCAAGGTTATAAGCTCCTTCAATTTGAGCCGCTGAAGTAGCTCCACCCCAGAAAAAATCATTTGGAAAACCGTTCATATTAACCTCCTATTTGATCATTTTTTGATAGTATAATTGTAAAATATTTTCACAAACAAACAATTCTGAACTTACTGTCATTAATGTATCTTGTCCATGAATAAATAACATCGTGATTTTTTGATGATCATTATATACTGTACTTTGAATAACATCTGTTTGTAATTTATGAGCCTGGGTAATTTTTTCTCTAGCTTGAACTAAAAGTGTCTTGATTTTATCAAAATCACCATTTTCTTGAATCGCACAAGTAAATGCTTCGCTAATAAAATCCCGACATTCACTGGCATATAAAATAATTTCCATTGCTAATTTATTTAAATAATCAACACTATACTCTTTCATATCTTTTCTCCATTATTTCTCTTCTTCTAAACAACATTGTTTATCATAAACCTTAAAAAATGGATAATAAATAAGACCTGTTACGACAAAACAAACTAGATGTAAAATAAGTCCAGTGATTGATTTTAAAGCAAGTGGTGCATATAAAATAGATGGCATCGTCATTCTAAATGGCTCAATCGGTACGGCACAAAAACCTGAAGCAAAAGCAACCCAAACAATTAACGCATTAGCTAACCCAGCTACCCAAAACGGAATCATCAAAGTTGGATTAAAAGCTACTGGCGCTCCATAAACAACCGGTTCATTAATATTAAAAATTGATGGAATCAAAGCTGCTCGACCTACTGTCTTCACCCGTTTTGATCGTGCTAGAAAAGCCATAAAAATACATAACGTCAAAGTTGCCCCCTGACCTCCAATAAAACACATTTGAAATACTTCATAAGTATGGATATTACTGGCTTCTAATCCTTGGGCTACTAAAGCCACATTAGCATTTTGACCTTCCATCCAGATAAGTGATAGTAATGGAAAAATAATCCAAGCTGAAATTCCAAATGAATACATAAATAAAATCAATAATATAACTAGTAAAAAGCCACCAAATGATTGTGAAAAAGTTGAAATTGGAAGTAATAAAGAACGAATTTCTTCAATCAAATCAAATTTTAATGTGAAAGTTAAAGTAATTCCAAACAATAAACATAATGTCCAAGGAATAATTGAATCAAACCAGGTAATTACAAAAGAAGGCAATGAAGAATCTTCTTTAAAAAATGAATGACTTGCAAACAAATTAAAAACTACTGCGGTAAGATACCCTGAAACAAGGGCATTTAACATCCCACCTGCTCCTAAATTTGAAGAAACTAAAATTAAATTTCCGGCTTCATCATAACTTGGATATACTAGCAGTAAAAATAATCCTAGACCTGCCAGCCCAGCTTGCCTGGCTATTTTACGATGGCGCTTTTTTTCCATGATGACACAAGGTAACTGGTAAGCTAAAAACAAACCAAATAATCCAAACGAAAAATTACTTAACATCGTAAGATCAGGTAAAAACGTCAAGCCAAAACTTCTAAAAACACCAACTAAGGTTGCCACTGAACCTACTAAGGTCGCGGGAACGGCCGCTAAAATTGCTTCTTGAGTAGCACTGATCCAAATATTATCACCTATTTTTCGAATCATTGGTGCTATATTTTTTTCCACAAATGCCATAAACTTTTTCACTTTTTATCACTCCTTTATATTTAAAGTTTCTATAATTTGATCAACTAAACCATCACCATCTAATGCTCCATAAACTGCTCCATCAATTAAAACTACGGGAACATTATACTCATCAGCAATTTCTTTAATTGAATCATAGCGATGTTTAAAGTGCGGACCTACCATAATTAAATCAACCTCATCTAAATAATCTTCTACTTCCGATTCACTTCGAGCACGAATACTAAAATCTAACCCCCTTCTTTTTACCACACTACTGGCATTTTTAGCCATAAAGCCACTAGAGGCTCCACAACCGCAACATAATAAAATCTTTTTCATCATACGCTCTCCTTTCTTTCTAACCACATCATAACAAGCAAGATTTTTAGCTACAAATAAAGACAAGTTCCCCTATGAGGAACTTACTTATATTTGTTGGAATTATGGCCATACTATAAAATAAAACCATAATAATTCATTGGAAGAATATTGGAGCTGTTGAAAATGAAAAATACCGATAAAATCATCTATTATTTAAAACAACGTAACGATTGGGTAAAGGCAAGTGAACTAGCTAGTTACTTAGCAGTTTCTAAACGTCAGATTAGAAAACATATTGCCACGATCAATAACGATGAACCAATCATCATTTCTAGTGTCCAAGGCTATAAAATCGACATGAAAAACTATGATCACTTTATCGCTAATAAAGCTTTTAAACTTACTAGTGATCAAGATAATCGTCGTAATTACATTATTCAAAAACTACTTACCCATTTAAATGGCTATGATCTTTTCGATTTTTCCGATGAATTATTTGTCAGTGAAACAACGATTAAAAAAGACATTCAGGCAATTCGTTTAATTATTGAAAAATATAAACTTTCAATAATTAGAAAACAAAACATGGTAAAACTAGAAGGTAATGAAGAAGCAATAAGAAAATTTATGTATCCCTTTATTGCAAAATATTCATTTGATATTAACTTTTTTCAAGAAGGTTTTCATTTATTTGATATGTCTTATAATTATTATGAGATTCAAGCTAAATTAAAAAAGATAATTAATCAGTTTGATTATACCTATAATGACTTCACTCTTAATAATCTAACATTACATTTAATTATTATTTTAAATCGGGTGGAAACTGGTAATGAATTAACCCAGCAGTTAGAAAATAAAGATGTTGTTTTGCTTAACAGTTATAAAATGGCACTACTAATCAATGATTATTTTAAAGAAGAATATGGTGTTTCTTTTAATCAGGCAGAATTAATTAATATCTCATTAATTATTGAAAACAATATTAATCATATTGGTAATCTTAATTATGATAATCTTAATCTTCACAATATTTATCATTATGTTGATAAAAAATATATTGAAATAACTAGAGAGATTATTTATAAAGTTGAAGAAAATTATTATCTATCGCCATTTAAAGAAAGTTTTATCACTAAATTTATTTTACATATTCAAAATCTCTTTTTTAGAAACAGAAATAATTTTAATGTAAAAAATCCTCTTGCTAGTACGATCAAAATGGCTTATCCATTAGTTTATGATATTGCTGTTTTTATTGCTCAGCAATTAAAACAAAATTATGAAATTAATTTAAATGAAGATGAAATTGCCTTTATTTCTTTTCATATCGGTTCTTATTTTGAAACTAATTCATATACCTGGTTAGCTAAAGTTAATTGTGCATTTGTATATATTGAATACTATGATTTTTATAAAATAACTTTACATAATTTAAAACAACGTTTTAACGATAAAATTAATATTACCAGTATCTCTACAGTTAATAATTATATTGATAAGATTGACCCTAAAATTGATTTACTTATTTTAGCAACTGGTGTTCATAGTCAATTAAAAACTAAATCCGTTTATATCAAACCATTTCCCAAAGAAGAAGATTATTTAAAATTAGAAACTGTTATTAATGAAATTCTAAATGACAAACAGCGTCATGAACTAAAAGGTTATATCTTAAATTTCTTTGATGAAAAACTATTTTATCATAATCCCGCATTTACTACCAAAAAAGATCTATTATTTCAAATGACCAAAGATTTAAATAATTTAGGTTATACTAAAGCGGATTTCTATGAGGATGTTATTAATCGTGAAGAACTTTCAGCAACCGCTTTTCATGACATTGCTGTTCCCCATTCACTTACAGGAAAGAATACTAATAAAAGTTTTATTTCAATTGCTTTATTTCCTAAAGGAATTAAGTGGTCCAAAAATAAGGAGGTTCATATTGTGGCAATGATCGGCATCCATGACAATTCCCGTAAGATTTTTTCTAATTTTTTTGATCAATTAATTTGTTTATTAGATGATCCAATTAATATTCAATTACTATTAACTGCTAAAAACTTTGAAGATTTCTTTAACTTAATTAATAAATTGTTTTCTGAATCCAAATAAATTCTCATTATCATTTGTACAAAAACGATGGGCTGTAACAAAATAAACAGCCCATGCTCTTTTTTCAATTTTTACAACTTTTTTGCTTTGATTTAAACCATCGTTTAACCCTCATTAAATTTTTGTTTATAAGCTTAAACAGTTTCCCAGTGTTCAGATTGACTTCTTTAACTAAAATATCACTATTATAAGTTTATGATTTATTGTAATTAGCGGTATCTATCCATTGTTAGACAAGATATATGCCATACTTATCAAACAAAAATACACGCTTTAAAAGATAAATTAAAACAATTTTTTATATAATTACATATCTTTTTACTAATTTTTATTTCCATTTTATCTCTTTTTAATCTTTAGGAAAACTTTCTTCCAAATCATTAATGATATAATTAATAGTTAATTTATTTATTTTTTTATTAACTTCTATTGATTTCAACATATTGATCAATGATCTTGCTGTCTCATCATCATAAGTAAAAGAATCTTTACAATAATTTCTTCTATACAAAGCATATAATATATCTCTAAACTCTACTATTTGTTTATTTGAAGAATTTTTTATTTTATCCAATAAATCTTCCAAATTAAAATATGAAAGATATTTTTTTTCTTTTCTATAATAGTATTCATTTTGTTTCAAATCTGATTTTAATTTATCTGTCCAATTTACATCATTTAAAAGTTTATTAATGTATTCATTATCTATTTTCTCTTTATCCTCTAATACTTTTTTCACCATTTCCATAGCTGAAGTATACTTTTCAGCTTGTTCTCCTTCAAGAATTGTATGACATTTTAGCAATTCATAACTATAATCACTTTTAATAGTGTTGATTTCTATTTTTTCTAAAATTAAGTCTAATACCTGATTAAAGTCTGTAAGTTGATTATATGTAAACCCCAAATCTAATAAAGGTATTAAAGAATTAAAAAAGTCAGAAATTTGATTCAAATTTAATTTATTAATATTCGAATGTATCAAATCTAACTTTTCTTGAATATCATCATCTTCCATAAAATAGAAATTTTTAAGTTCTATAATTGGAGAAAGTTTTCCCTCCATATTAATACTATCGATATAATAAGTTATTTGATTTAAAATTATTTCTTCATTATATATTCCATCATATACAATATCAATAATAAATTTAAAAGTATGTAGATATGTATTAAGATTATCTCCTAATTTATATATACCTAATATTTCACTTTCATCCTCACTGTTGGGTTTTGAATTACCGTTTTTATAATAATTTTCGATAGAATATATATCAGCTAACAATTTATATAATACCTTTTGTCTCAAGAAAAAGTCATTTTTCAACAATCTATCTATGCATATACTATATACTTCATTTGCGATATATAGAGAACTTTGAACTGTTCTTAGATTAAGATTATATTGATAGATATTCCTATCTATAAATTTTTTCCAATTTTCATTACTAAGATTGCTTAAAGGAAGATTTCTATAACTCTGCCATTCACTAGCTAAAAAAGCTTCTATATTTGGAATAAATTCTATTGTTCTTGAAATAAATTTTTCTTTAATTTTAATAAAATCTTCATTATTAGTAATTTCTTCTTCATTTGCAATAATAATACATTTACATAATTCATGTTCGACTAAATCATTAATAAATCCCAATACCTCTTTTAAAGATATAGTACATCTTTCTAAATCATCAAATATAAATACGGATGATCTTATATTATTTTTTGAAATTACATTATCTATTTTTTTCTTCACCCCACGGGCAACATTCAACCATCCTTGAAGTTTTATTTCATCACATATAGAATCAATACCTGTTATAATTTCAATAATCTCAGGTTCATCTTTTGTATTTTTTAGATAGCCATAGGCTTCTCTAACAATTATTGACTGTATTCTATCAATTAACTCTTTAGCATTTGATAATCCATTTAAAGTAATATAGTATAAACGTTTATCTTCTGTTTTTAGAAAATCTTTTATCTCCTGTCCTAAGATTTTTTTAACAAAGTATGTTTTTCCACATCCCCACTTTCCCTTAATCATTATTGCAGAATTTAAACTTTGCCTACTTTTGATATATCTCTTTATAACTTCAATTATCAATTCTTGATTACCCACAAATATACCTCCATTTGTTTAAAAATTATAAAAACCTTGCATTACCTTATCAATATTTTAATTTTTCTATTAGTTCATACATATAACATTGTTAAAATAAAACATCATATAGAAAAATCCTAACTAAAAACATTCCTTTTTTATAGTAATCATATTTGAACAACTAACAATATCAAAAAAAATTTGCAAGAAATAATATACTAATATAGATACAATCAATATTAAAAATAGTAATTTTATAAATTATCAGTTATATTTTAATTAATCATAGTTTTACTATCTACAATTTTTAAATAACCATTTATATTGTAAAGATTTTTTATTTTAAAATTCAAGCTTTCAAATTAATATATCTTAATAATAGTTACAAGTATTATTTTGATATCTATAAACTAATTTTTATTTTCATCTATTGTTGAATTTTAATACCCATTGTATCGTCGATTACTATTTAATTAATAATAAATGGCTTATTCTTATTTTATATCTCATACATAATGTATTTGATTTTCATAATAAAAGAGGAAACTCAAATAAACTTCCACTTTCTCAGCAAGCCTATATATCATTTTTCATTATACGTTTTTTTGCTATAGAATAGACTTCTTCATCTTCTTTATCTCAAATAACAACAATAAGCATTTTATCTTTTTACTCAATAATCTTATATACTACAACCTGATGCTATTAATTTATTTTTAAAAATCC
>NZ_JAGHEW010000302.1 GCF_017889095.1 Thomasclavelia sp.
ATTGCGCCACAAGAACATAATCCTGAATTAAATAATGCTTCAATAAAAACAAAAGTAATTTATAAAAATGATAGATTAGTGTTAAATTTATTAATTCCGATTAAATAAATATATTTCAATTTGTCAAGAATTTTGAATTGCGTTTGAGTATAATAAAGGGAATATTTATGTTTTTTTGATAAAAAGCATAATAGAAATATAGTGGTAATAATAGCTGTGACAAGAGAACTTGTAGGTTTTGTATAATAAATTGAAACAAGATATACAACGTATTACTAATTATGCTGATAAAATTCCTAAATGATGATTCGAAGCTTCAAAAGCTGACTATTTATAAGTACATAAATCGGCATATATTTTAATAAATACTGATATAATGTTTTAAATAAGTAAATATGGAAAATTTTTGGTTTAATTAAAATCATAGATTTTATTGAATTGATTGATATTAGATTTTTTAAATTAGTGTTTATATCACAATCTTATAATTATAAATTTGTTTAATATAAAAGAGAGGAGGATTTGTGAAGTTTACAGGCTTTAGACAGTATCGAAGACATTGGTGGATGTTAAAATAGCAGACAAGTTCAATTATCTAAGACTTCACTCTCTTATAGCAGTAATAATATTTGTAAAAAATTGCAAGTTTATATGTATAATAGTGTTGTTAATTCACATAGAGTGATTATAGAGTTAGAAAACGAGCATTAACCTTTGGTATCTGATTTGCGAATAACAAACAGATTAATTGTTGTTTGAATACTATCAGAGGATCTTTGTATGTCCTTGATGATACAATGTAATAAAAAATATTATGATTGTGAATCTATGTCTTGGCAAAGTTACTTCGTAATGAAAAACATGGGAAAAATAATTGATAAATTAGTTTCAGCTAGTAAATGTGAGCGAGAAATTATAGTATATGGAGTAAAAGTTATTTTTTTTAATGCATTTAGTGTATCGTTAATATTGTTAGTTTCGTATATGTTACATTGTTTTTTGTTTGGTGTAGTGTTTATTTGTTCATTTGGATTTGTTAGATTAAAAATTGGAGGTTTCCACTGTAAAAGTTTACAATCTTGTATTGCACTTTTTATGTTATTGTTTATGACTATATACTTTTTTTCGGTATATTTATTTTATTATATAGGTATTTTGTTTTTGTCGATTCCGAGTATTATATGTTTTCATTATTTGTTAAAAAGAGAAAATAAAAAAATGTTTTATGGTTATTATATATTTATTGTATTAATGTTATTAACTTCTAAAAATATAATTATTCCGTTTTATTCAGGAGTAATTTTAGGAGAAATATTATATTTTATCAATATGCAATTAATTATTGTTGAAAGTGACCTTAATTAAAATATGCAATCATTAACAAATAATGAAAGCAGGTGCTACCCTTAATCAATACTATTTTTACTCATCAATGGCTTTAAATAATATAATAATGAATGTAATATGTAAAATAGACGGGTCTTATTGCAAGATTAACCACTTATCTTATTATGTCTAATTTATTTTGATTGGAATTGAAAATTGCTTATAATATAAAATACTATTTAAACAACATTTAATTGAGCTTTTTATAATATTAATAAAAATTGCCGAAGTAATTTCAACGTTTTTAGAAAATATGATCTGGTTTGGTTTTTTTCTATCAATATTTGTATCATTGTTTGTTTTTGTATTTATACTTTTGTAAAAAGGAGTTTATTATCAATATCTGATGATTTGTCAATGGTATATATTGGTAGAGATGATTGTTTAGCTTGTCAGGGATTTGAAAAAGAATTGATAAAACAATGTGAAATCTATTCGTACCAAATGCCTGTTTATTATACAAATCTTGATCGGGATGATAATTATGATAAGATGAATGAGATATTAAATAAATATGAAGTAACAAAGGTACCTACTTTATTGGTTACCAAACAAGGAAAAGTAATAAAAAAGATTAGTGAAGTAAACCAGTTAGATGCAGCAATGAAAGAATATATGCTTAAATGATTATCTGGTTTGTTGAAATTTTAAGCTTAGTAATAAACGGGTAAAAAGTTTTTTACCCGTTTTATGTTATAAGAAACATAGCTTTTATTTATGAATGATTGAATTAATTGTTTTTACTAAAGTATCATAGTCATTGATTAATTTTTTTAAATACTCTTTCCCACTATCTTCCAGATGATAATAAACTCTGATCTTAGTCCCCACATATTCATCATAACTGCTGATATATTTTTTATCCATTAAATCATACAAAACAGGATACATCGTACCAGCTTTAGGAACAATTAAATTATTAGTTTGTTCACTGATGATTTTTGTTAGCTGATAACCATACTGATCACTTTCTTTTAAAACACTTAAAATTAATAAATCCAACTTAAATAAAAAATTAGTATTTTTAGCCAATTATAACACCTTACTTTCATTATTAGAAATAAACAATATAATAAAGTATAAAATTATTTCTTTTAAAAGTAAATCATAAAATGAGTTTATAATTAAATTTCTTAAAAAATATTAATAAATATAATATTTTATTAAATATATTTAAAAATATATTATATTTATTGAAGTATTGGAAACGCTATAATATACTAAATTCATATAAGATGCATCGCTTAAATTTGATGAAAGGATTTATAAAAATGATTAAAAATAATGTTTAGAAGTATTATTGCATTTAGTTTAACGTTTGCTAGTATTGTACCTGCTTTTGCAGCTGAAAAGGTAAAACATCACATGGATTGTTGCAAGGAAATTTAAGTACTTATAATCGTGGTTCTACAAAATATTGTGAAGGAATGACTTTTATTTCAAAGCCTGTAAATAGTGTACGAGTAGAGATTGCTGGTAAAAAAACAAGTACTGGTGAACATATATTTACTACTAGAAATCAGCATAGAAATAATACAAGTGTCGGGGATACATTAAGATTAAACGGTTATATTGGTACTAGAGTGACTTTTTATGGAACCCATGAAATTGTTCATACTAATGGTTATCATGCATATACTTCAACAATTTATTAAAGAACTGCCCTAATTATAGGGCGGTTTTGTTAAGGAAGTGAGATAATGAAAAAAATATTAATTTATATAATTGTTTTGTTGTTATTAGCTGGCTGTAGTCAAAAAAAAGAATCTAAAATAGAAGATAGTAAAAATAGTGTTAAAAGTGATGATTTAAGTGCGGTATTAAAGAATAAAGAATTGTTTGATTGGGATATTATTGATGATAAATTTTATATTTTATATGGAGATGAGGAAGCTAGTTTACTTGGCTATGATTTGAAAGATAATAAAATCCTTTTTGATAAAGTTATCAACCAAAAGTTTTATCCGCATACAAAATTAATTCCGTTACAAAATGGATACGTAGTCGAAAAAGGAAAAACGGTTATGGATATCTATAATTATAATGATGAACTATTACATACAATTGATTTAAATAACTATCTTGATGAAGATTTATTTAGTCCCAGTTTTGCAGTTAGTCAAGATTTGGAAAAAGTAGTTTTTACTAATAATCAAAAAGTATATTTAATCGATATAAAAAGTAATTCAGTATCTAATATTTTAACGTTAAATGCCAATCTTAATAGCTTGGTTAGTATTCAAGAATTAACTTTTTTGGATAATCAAACTGTCTGTTATATTGGTGATACAATATTGAATGAAGATGATCAATCGACACCATGCTATGGCACGATTGATTTAAATTTACATACTTATACGAAAACAAATAGTAGTGCTGTAACATTAGATAATTATAAAAATAATGTTTTAATTCATAATGCGTTTGTTCCAATGGATGAAATTAAAGAATCAATTAGTTATTTATATGAAGGTACTTTAGCTAAAGATTTGAAATTATCAAAAAAAGATTCAGTTAATGTTCACGTGTTAAATGAAGGTATAGCGATTATTGATTCTGGCAGTAAGGGAGATTGGCGACCAAATCTTAAATTCAATGAAAAAGATTACGGTGATTTTGGTTATAGTTATATAAGTATGGCTGCTAAGTATCAAAATAGAATATTTTTATATGGGTATTTAGATAATGAAGATGAAAAGACAAGTTTTATGGTTCAGGAGGTGAACTAGGATGAAAAAAATTTTAGCTTTATCTTTATTAATAGTGTTATTTACTGGATGTAGTCAAAAACAAGAGGATGTCAAGATCAAAGATGTTGAATCAATGGCAGAAAATATTGATTTGACGGGCGGATTTGGCTTGCATAATATTGAAAATGGTTATGTATATGATGGTAAAGCGGTAAATGTTGATTTTGACTATGAAATTGATGGTCGTGATTGTAAATTAGGAGTAATGATTTTTATTGATGGAATTCCGCAAAAAATAGATGGTGATAATAAAGTTTATTCTTTTGCGGCAAATAAGGGTGAAAAAGGAACTAAACGAGTTAGTTTTACTCCCAATGTAGGTAATAAAGGTGATCGTTTAATCATGCAGGGAGCTATAATTTATGATAATGAGATTGTAAATGATTTAAAAAGTATGGAAAACAAACAGCATTTTGGATTTTGTGGTAGTACCACTTTGACATATCATCAAGATAGTACTAAAGAAAATATCGCTGATTGTTATGATGTGAGTTACTTTGATATTTCTAAAGAGAAATTAATGGAGTTTCAGGATAAAGGTGATGATTATTTAGTTAATAATTTATTGCCTAGATTTTTAAATACAAATGGAACTTATCAAAAAAATGCAGTTGTATCCTTAGAAATAATTGGTAGACCTAATCTTTACCGAGTTTGGCTTTTTGAAGATTTAAAACCAGTGCAATCATATTATGTTGATTTAAAAACAGGTAAAATGGCAACAATTGATTTAAAAACTACTAATCAAAGTAGTAAAAACTTAAAAGTTGTAGTACTTCCACTAAATGGTGATCTTCCAGAACAAAGTGGCAGTTTGGTGGTAGAATGAAATGAAAATAAAAATTAATAATTTAGTAAAAAAATATCATCAAAAAACCGTGATCAATAATTTATCATTAGAATTAGATTGCGGTATCTATGGTTTAGTAGGTCCTAACGGAGCGGGAAAATCAACTTTGATGAATATCTTAAGTGGTCTTATTTCATTTAATAGTGGAACGATAGAAAACGATGAGTTTTCATTTTTAAGCAACGAATATTATCAAAAGTTTGGTTATTTACCTCAATATAATGCATTATATCCTAATTTTACTTGTGTTGAATTTTTAAAGTATTTATCAGTATTAAAAGAAGTAGATGAATTAGAGCGGATAGATGAAGTGCTTCGATTAGTAAATTTAGAGGATAAAAAGAATATTAAAATAAAAAAACTTTCTGGCGGAATGAAGCAGCGTTTATCAATTGCTCAAGTACTGTTAAATGATCCTAAATTTATTTTACTTGATGAGCCAACAGCAGGCTTGGATCCTCGGGAAAGAATTCGTTTGAAAAATATTTTAAGTCAATTATCTAAAGATAAAATTATTATTGTTTCTACTCATATTATCTCGGATATGGAAAACTTAGCTGATAAAATAATTTTATTAAAAAACGGTACTATTATTGCAAATCAAAATAGTGAAGATTTAATTAACCAGGTAAAAGATTATTTTTATAGTGTTTCAATTAGTAAAGAAGAACTAGAGTATTTTAAAAGAAAATATCTAATAACCCATATCCAGTCAATCAAAGATGGGTATTTGATTAAGTTTATTAGTGATGAATTATTACAATATGAACGTACTTTGCAAATTACATTAGAAGATGTTTATTTATATCATTATGGTGATAAAGATGATTAAGTGGGAATTAAAGAAATTATGGTCTTATAAACCAGTAGTTTGGTTATTGTTAGCTATGATAGTATTAAATATTGGTCAAATTATCTATCAAAATTATCCTAATTTGCATGGTGAATTATATATTGGTAGACAAAAAATTAATCAATTAGTGGAAGGAAAAATTACTCAGGAAAAATATGAAACATTATTGAAATACTATCAGGATGCTAGTCAAAAAGTAGCTATTGGAGATTATCAGACAGATAAAATTGATGAAAATACTTTTAGTGGCTATGTTTTTGGTGATAGTCAAATATTAGAAGAGGTTGTTAATGAATATCAAAAATGTTTAGATTATCAAAAAGATATTCAAAGGATTATTGATAAAGCAAAGGAAAATTTGACGTTTAGTAAAGATAAAAGCTGGAATGAGTATAATCAAAAGATTATCTCTAGTTATCAAAATCGGTCTTTAAGTTATTATTATGATTATACGATCATGAATAGTTATGTTAACTATGATTTTTCTTATTTACTGATTTTAGTTATCGTTGTTTTTATGACAGTTTGTATTTTTATTCATGAAAAAAAGGATACCCAGATTTATTTTTTGTTGGTTAAAAATGGAATTAAGCGGAGTTTTTTTCCTAAATTAACTGCTTTATTTATCAGTACATTATTAGTTGTAATTCTTTTTGCAATCCAAAATTTTATTGTTTTTTATTTATTAGGAGCAAATAATGGCTGGCTCCAGCCAATCTATGCATTACAACAATTTAGACTTAGTGATAGTACAATATCAATTGTAGTATATCATCTAATTGATACAATATTTAAATGTTTAGGCAGCTTGATTTTTTCATTAATATTAGTATGTATTTATAATTTTTTAAGGAAAGATTATTTAGGAATCTTGATTGGGTCAGGTATGATCGTAGTTATGATTTTTATTTATAATTTACATAATTATAGTGTTATTAGTTTTTCTTCAATTAGAGAATTGATTATAAATAATAATATGAATAGTTATATTTTTATAATAGCGATGTTAATAATTATTTGTGGAAGTATAATAAATTATTTTGGATATGTGTGGTGGCAAAATCATGAAAAAAATACTTAATCAATTAATTAAGATCTTTTTTTTAAAAAACTGGGGGTTATTAGTATTTATAGTAACAATGATGATTTCCATGATTTCTTTTTATTTTCATGTTACTAATTATCATGATCAATTAAGTTATGATCAAAAAATTAATATAGACTATATTGAAAAATATTATGGCAAATTAGATGATCAAAAAGAAACGGAAATCGAAGCTATTGCAACATCATTAAATAAGTCAACTGGTAAGCTTCTTCATGATTTTCAAACGGGTATAATTGATAAAGAGGAATATTTATCAAAACATCATCAACTAGATGATTTACTTGGAAAACAAGGCGGTTTTAATCTTTTTTATAAACAGTACTTAAAAGTAAAAAGTGATGATAATTTGATGATCTGTAATGGTGAACTGGTTGATTTACTATCAATGAATAATTTCGATTATTGTTTGATCATGATGGTTTTATTTATGATTTATATGATCTTTTTGCGTGACAGTGATGAAAATACTGAAATTTATGCTTATGTATGTTCTGGAGGGCGTAAATATATAGATAAAGCACGATGGTTATTGTTTGCCGGTACAATCATCATTTTCATTATCATAACATACGGTTTTAAAATATGGCTATTAAGTCGTTATGGTAATTTAAATTTTGAAATCAGCAATATTTCATCGTTTGGAAAAAATGTATTAAACATGACAGTTTATCAGTATTATTTATTAAATCTCTTGTTGTTGATAATTGGCAGTAATTTACTGGCAATGATTTCGATCTTGTTAAACAAATTAATTAAACGGCCATTATTAATTCTTACTTTAATCTTTGTTTTAACTTTTGTCATCAAGGCATTTTTTGGATATGATAAAATAATTCTTTATTTTCCTTTTGTCAGCTTTTTAATTCCTGGCAATTATTATCTAGGAACTGGTGCTGATTTTCTTGCTTTTGATTTTAACATGTTGATTTTAGAAATTATTAGCGTAATAACAATACTAATAATTTTTGTCATTGGGTTAAAAAAGATGATTAAATTTAATTATATAATATTGTGTTTCTTTATTTTATGTGGCTGCAGTTTTAATAATTCTAAAATAGAATATATTTATTCTTATAACAGTTATCAAAACATTCACTTTAATATGGTTGGCCAATATTTACATTTTGATAACCGGTTAATCGATTTGAAAACATTTAATACCTTTGATGTGCAGCGTGATCCGTTGAGTTTTCAGGAAATTATAGATGTCTTTTGCTTTGATCAAAACATTTTATATTTAACTGAAGACGAGCGGATGAATAAAAAAATATATTCATTACAATTGGATGATATGATGCCTAAATATATCGATTCATTAGGTCCCAATCAAAATAGAAATTATTTGAATATTAATGAGGAAGAAAAATCATTTAAATTAGAGAACAAAATTTATTGTATTATTGGTAACCAGGATGGATATTTAATTATTTATCCAGATCGGATTGAAAATAATAAAGGCGAAGTATTAATAAAGGATAATTTTAGTAATTGTTATTC
>NZ_JAGHEW010000303.1 GCF_017889095.1 Thomasclavelia sp.
TATCACATCTAATTGACAGTTCTTTAGCTAATTCTAATCCTTTCAAATAAACAAGAGCTCCACTTGTAATCATTATTCCTCGATCAACATCAATTTTACCTGGCACGCTTAAAGCAATACCAATAATGTTATCTTTATTATAAGATAAATAAATATTTTGCAAAGTTTTTAAAAAATGTTCTTTTGATTCATACGGAGTTTTTATTTTGCCTTTTTTGGTTAGCTGACATTTTTTATTAATAAGACCATATTTAATAAAAGTTCCGCCTACATCAATTACTAATACTTTCTTTTCCATTATTTTTCCTCCTATAAAATAGGGACCCTTTGATAACAAAGCAGTCCCTATTAATCATGTTCGATAATTTTGTTTTCGGTATTTTGACGGAGTCATTAAATACCATTTTTTAAAATGATTGATAAATGCATGTTCACTTGAAAAACCACATTCATAGGCAATATCAATAATTCGTTTATTCGAACTCATCAACAAAAATTTTGCTCGATCTAATCGAAGTTTAGTAAGGTAGGTATAATAATTAGTTTTCAAATATCGTTTAAACATTAATGAGATATGTTGCGTTGTATATCCAAAATGATTAGATAAGTGCTGTAAAGAAATATCTTCACGATAATGAGTACTAACATAAAATAAAATTCGTGAAATAGTATCATTATTTTCATAAGAATCCAGGGAACTATCATAACGGCTTTCTAAAAGACACAAGGATAATAATGACAGTAAAGTTGCTTTGTACTCTAACTGAGAAGCAATATCATTTTTATTCATATTAGAAATAACTTGCGAAAAGACATCAATAAATTTAGTCCGATTTTCTACCATAAAAACTTTATCAGCCAGTATTGTTAAAGGCATATGTTGTAAGATAAACCCAATATTAATATGCATACATTGAAAACGAAAATTCCCTTTCTTTCCAATCATTTTATGTAACGCTTGCATTCCAATTACAATAATATCACCATTTTTAACTTCAAATGAACCAGATGGAGTGATAGTTGTCATATATCCATCAATAATATAAACAATCTCTAACCATTCGTGCCAATGTACATCAATAATACTATTTTGGATATTATTTCCTGCTGAATCAATAAATAAACAATATTTATTATCATCGTAATTTCTTATACTACTATCTATATCTTCATATTCTTCATCAAAAATTAATCGCATATTTATCACCGACAATCATTTTAACATATTCATAAGTATCTATCTATTTATCTTATCAATCAAGATCTTGACCATTGCTTGCAATTACTTTTTTATACCAGTAGAATGATTTTTTAGGAATTCTTTTTAAAGTCCCTTTTCCTAAATCATCCATATCAACATAAACAAAACCATACCGTTTTTTCATTTCACCCGTCCCTGCTGAAACTAAATCAATACATCCCCATGGGGTATAACCAAGTACATCAACACCATCGTATTCAATCGCTTTTTTTATTTCAATTATATGCTTTCTTAAATATTCAATTCGATAATTGTCATTTATCGTACCATCATCTTCGATTATATCAATTGCTCCTAATCCATTTTCAACGATCATTAACGGCAACTGATATTTATCATATAAACGATTTAATACTAGTCTTAATCCCTGTGGATCAATTGGCCAGCCCCATTGACTTTCTTCAAGATAAGGGTTTTTTACTCCGCCTAACTGGTTACCTCCTGATTTTTCAGTATCACTTCGCGTTGAAATAACTGCCGAATTATAATAACTAAATGAAATAAAATCAACAGTGCCCATTTTTAAAATTTGTTCATCACCATCTTCCTTTTGTAAAGTGACTTTTTGTCTTTCTAACTCTTTTAATTTATAAGATGGATAATAACCGCGACATTGAACATCATAATAAAAATCCTTAAAATCACGCGCCATTTCCATTTCTGCAATAGCATCCTGGGGATTACATGTTTCTGGATAAAATAAGATATTTGCAACCATCAATCCAATCTTAAAATCTGGATTGATTTGATGTCCAAGATATACTGCTTTAGCACTGGCTATTAATAAATGATATATAGCCTGTTGCAGTTTTTGTTGATTAGAAGCTTCTAAAATTCCTAAAGTAGTATAATCTCTTAAAAAATTAATTTCATTAAAAGTTAACCAGTATTTAACTTTATCTTTATATCGTTTAAAGATAGTTGTACAATAATTGAGAAAAAAATCGATTGTTTTACGATCTAACCAGCCTTCATATTGATGTGCTAAATGCAATGGTAAATCAAAATGATTAATTGTTACTAATGGTTCAATTCCATATTTAAGACATTCATCGAAAATTTCATCGTAAAATTTCAACCCTTCTTCGTTTGGGTTTACATCATCACCATTAGGAAAAATTCTTGACCAGTTGATCGACATTCTAAAAGTTTTAAAGCCCATTTCCCCCATCAAAGCAATATCTTCTTTATAATGATGATAAAAGTCAGTTGCTACATGGCTAGGATAATATGTATTTTTATCAACAATTGCTTTGGCTCCTTGAGGAATATCTTCAAAACGAGTAATTTCTTTTTTTGTGCCATCTTTCAATTCTATAATAATTCGACGTGGTTGCTGTTTATCACCATTAGTAATAGTATCAGCAGTTGCCAATCCTTTACCACCACTTAAATAACCACCTTCATATTGGTTAGCTGCTGTAGCCCCACCCCATAAAAATTTATTTGGAAATACCATTATCTTCTCTCCTTTTACTAAATTTTTCTTTTTCCATTGGCATACGAATCGCTTCTTTCGATCCAGTCTAAAAATCTTTCAATGCATATATCCCAAAACCGCCACTCATGTTCGTACCCAGGAACACTGATCCATGTTAGATCTAAATCCTTTTCTTGCACCTTTTTTACAAATTCAACATTTGTATCATAAAGAAAATCTTGATCACCGCAAGTCATATAAATCGGTATATTATCTTGGCATTGATCTAAAATTTCATATAAATCAATTGGATTGCCTTCCATCTTAATTCCTGGTGAAAATGCCCCAATGGCACTATATTTGTCTGGATGACTTAACCCATGATATAAAGCCCCAAATCCACCCATTGATAATCCAGCAATAAAACTATCTTTTTTAGCAGTAGAAATTGGAAAAACTTGTCCAATAAATTCAGGTAATTCATTTTCGATAAAATCAGCAAATAAATCTTCATTTTGATCTATATATTTTTTATTTTCTCCAGAAATCATTACTACTGCAATTTGGCGTTCTTCAGCATATAATTCTACATTGGTATAACCACACCATTGCGCATGATTATTGCCAAAACCATGTAATAAATATAAAACTGGAAATTTTTTATGATAATCATGATGTATTTTTCCTTTATTCAATAAACTTTCTGGTATTGTTACTGTTGGTAAAATAATATCAACATCAACAGTTCTCATTAGTGTATACGAAATTACATTACATTGTATTTTTGCCATCTTTTAGTTCTCCGTTTCCATATTTTGTTCTTGTTTTAATGCGTTATTATCATCAATTAAAAAGAATGGTAAATACATTACAAAATGAATTGCTAAACTAATTAACCATAATAGCAGTAAGAAAATGCCACCTTGGAAAAATGTAGTAATAAATCCTGGCGTAACCCAAGGCATAGAAATTGTTGGATTAAACTCAATTGGTAAAATTCCAACTAGAAACCATGCCGTTAATCCAGAAGCTGCCGGTGAAAAAATCATTGGGATTATGTACAAAGGATTTAACATAATTGGAAACCCAAAGATAATCGGTTCATTGATATTAAAAATATTTGCAGGAATTACTAATTTACGCATTGCTTTATATTTTTCAGATTTAGCAAATAATGTTGCAATACAAAGTCCTAATGTATTACCAGCTCCACCAATTTGAACGCATGTACTAACAAGGGCAAAAACTAAATATGGCATTGTCTTTCCAGCTAAAAATGCTTCAGTATTAGCCATTGACACCATCATTAATACTGGCATATAAGGCATCAAGATTGCATTTGGATGAATTCCAAAAAACCAAATTAAATTCATTAATGAAAATACAATGATCAATGAAATCGGTGATGCCCCAAAATATGAAATTGGCTGACCAATGATAGTTGAAACCACATTAAATACATTTCCATAAGGTGTAAATGTACATGCCCATTTTAAAATAAAGACAAGTGTAAAGATAATCATCGCTACAAATGTTGGAGCTAATGACTGACTTACCATTGGCGGTACTGAATCAGGCAACTTTAACCGTAAATTTTTATTCATCAAAAAACAGTATATTCTAGGAATTAGTAATCCTAAAATCAATGCTAAGAAAATTCCATCACTACCCATATAATCAGTAGCTAGTGAAGTAACAGAACTACCTGTATTATCAGTAAATGTTTGAATTGGCATCAAGATAATAAATGCAGCCGTAGCCATAACTGCACCAATAATCCCCTGTTCTCCTTCGTTTCTAGTAAAACAATATCCGATTGCACCAACTACATAAATAGCCAATAATGAAAGAGTTAATGACACGACTTCTTGTCCAACAGCATACAATCCAGTGCTATTTAAAAATTCTATCCATGGATCGATCGGTAAATTTGATAAAACTGCTATAACTGCTACTCCTAAAGTAATTGGCATAGTGCACATAAAACCTTCTGTCAAAGCTTTAATATATTTACTGTTTGCCACCATTGCTGCAAATGGTCCAACTACTTTTTCTAAGCCTGCTTGAAGCTTATTAAAAAAATTCATAACTTTTCCTCCTTTTTTAAACGTCCAGAAAAAGTTAGCGCTAATTATTTCTTTTGACTACATCAAGTATATCATTACACCAACATATCAAAATGGCTTATTTTTAACATTTTTATGCGTAATATTAAACAACAGCTTATAATTATTTTTAATTAAAGTAGTAAAATATTATAATAGATTAAATTCTTATTTACTAAAATAATTTATTACTTTGCATGATTTTCTTTATTATAATAGCCATTTAACAAAATTCTATCTTGTATCACTAATAAAATAAGAGTATACTATTAGTAAATTAAGGGGGTTATTAGATAATGGAAATTAAAATTGAAAGAGCGAAGACGCTTAAAGAAAAACCTGATCAAAATAATTTAGGTTTTGGTAACTATTTTACTGACCATATGTTTATGATGGATTATACTGAAGGAACTGGATGGCATGATGCTCGAATTGTACCATACGCACCAATTCCAATGGATCCAGCAACAATGGTACTACATTATGCTCAAGAAACATTTGAAGGATTAAAAGCATATCGTGATCCAGATGGCAATATTACTTTATTTAGACCAGAAATGAATGCACGCCGGATGATTAATTCAAACAGACGTATTTGTATGGCAGAACTTCCAGAAGATATGTTTGTTGAAGCGGTTGAAGCAATTGTAAAATATGAACAAGACTGGATTCCAACTGCTAAAGATACATCATTATACATTCGTCCATTTATGTTTGCTAGTGAAGCTGGTGTTGGGGTTCATCCTGCTAAAACATATACTTTTGTAATTATTCTTTCACCTGTAGGAAATTATTATCCAGAAGGAGTTAATCCAGTTAAAATTTGGGTTGAAGATGAATATGTTCGAGCTGTAAAAGGTGGAACTGGTTTTACTAAATGTGGTGGTAACTATGCTGCAAGTATTGCTGCTCAAGTTAAAGCAGAATCTCATGGTTATACTCAAGTATTATGGTTAGATGGTGTTCATCGTAAATATGTAGAGGAAGTAGGAACAATGAATGTAATGTTTATCATTGATGGAAAAATTGTTACTGCACCATTAGAAGGATCTGTTTTACCAGGAGTTACTCGTGATTCTATTATTCATATCTTAAAAGATTGGGGATATACTGTTGAAGAACGTGAATTAAGCATTGATGAATTAATGGAAGCTGGAAGAAATGGAACATTGACAGAAGCTTTCGGTACAGGAACAGCAGCAGTAATTTCTCCAGTAGGACAACTTTATTACAAAGGTGAAGAAGTTGTAATCAATGATGTTAAAACTGGTGAATTAACTCAAAAATTATATGATACTTTAACTGGGATTCAATGGGGCCGTTTAGAAGATAAATACGGTTGGGTACGTCATATTAAATAAGGACATATTAAAACTACTGGGCTGCCAGTAGTTTTTATTTACTTTGTTTTTAAATATTTTTTTAGATCTTCTACAAAAAGGATTTGCTGTTTTTTTAAATATGATTTTACAAATGGTTTCATATACCATTTTTTTGCTATTACATTTTCAGTAAAATCTATTTTAGTTAAGTTTTCGATAGTGCTAAAATTACCAATCCAGTGCCCTTTCATATTGCCATTTTCCATATCAAATTCTAAATGTTTATATTGATCCATTACAGTAATAGTAAATTGAGTAGGATAATTTTCTTTTGTATACTCAACAAACTGCTTTTCATTGATAATTTTTGTTTTACTTAAATCACTACGCCATAAATGATATTTATCAACAGCCAAAATAGCATTCCAAACTGTCTGAATATCACTACAGATAACATCCTGGATATTTGAACTTGCCAATTTTAATTCACCCTTTCTATTAAACTTTAATTAAGTACTATTTCAAAACCATATTCATGTAAGATCAAATCTTGATCAATAATTTCATCATAATAGCCTTTTGCCTTGGTAAAACCATTTTTGAGATATAAATTAATTGCTGGTTTATTTATATCCACAACAAATAGTCGTAAATACTGAGCACCTAATCTTTTAGCTTCTTCCATCGCTTTTTTAAGCATTAAAGTACCAGTTCCTTGGTTTAAATAATTTACATTGACACCAAAACGATCCAAATATAAAACTTTATGATTTTCACTTTTCCACTCTATTGACGATTCACCTTGATTAGTATTACATAAAGCAAATGCCGCAATAATTTCATCACTTTCAAGTAAGATATAAAGACGCTTATTGTTGATATCTTCACTAAAGAACTCACAAGGATAAATATCATCCCATATCGCTATTTGATGATCATTCATATTACAGACTATATCTTGATAGACAGTTTTAAGTTGTGGCAAATCTTGCATAGTTGCTAATCTAAAATCCATTTTAATTTTTATATAACCTTTCTTAAAAACTTAGCTACCTCATCATTAAAAGCCGTTGCCTGTTTATTAGCAATAAAATGATCACCTTTAATGATTACTAACTTTGAATTATTAATGTTTTTAGCAATTTGTTTAGTATGACTATCTTTGATCATATCATTAGTTCCGGCTATTACAAGAGTAGAAACATTTATTTGATGTAAATCTTTGACATTTATATTAGGCTGATTAACCATTAAATTTAATAATTCCATATTGTGTTTTGCTTCTTTAGATTTTTTTGCAAATATTTTAGTAATTCGATATCCAATTTCAATTGGAATTTGCACCTTTCTTTTAACACCACTTGCATCTAAATTTCCACCATTTAAGATTAATGCAATTACTTTATTAGGATATTTCATCACAAATTTCATTGCGATATTAGCACCATCAGAAAATCCTAAAATAATTGCTTTATCTAATTTTAATTTAATCATAAACTCATTTAAATCATCGGCAAATTGTTCAATTGTAAAGGGCTTAGTGCCTCTAGGTGTTTTTCCATGTCCCCTAGTATCAATAGCAATTACATGATATTGGTCAGAAAAATAATCAATTTGTTTTGCAAAATAATTACTATCTTCACCGTTACCATGTAAAAAAATAAACGGAATTCCTGTTCCTTTTTCTTGATAAAATAATGAAATATCCATTATATTAGCTCACTTTCTTTTACACTACATCTTCTATTTATTATAACACAATCTATAGATAACACCATTTTAAATAAGAAAAAAGAACACTGCTGTGTTCTTTAACGATCTTTTAATGAAACATAATCTCTTGTTTCACCGACATATTTAGCGGCAGGACGAATAATTTTATCAGCATATAATTTATTTTCAATATTATGAGCTAACCAGCCTACAGTTCTACCAACAACAAACATTAATGTATACAGTTCACGTGGAATTGATAACATATCATATACTAATCCACTATAAAAATCAACATTAGCACAAACATGAATATTTTTTCGTTTTTCAATGGCTGCAATCGCCATTTTTTCAAACCGATGATAGAAATCAAATTCTGCTTTTCGGTTTTTCTCTATAGCTAATTCTTTACATTGTTCCCTCAAAATTTCACAACGAGGATCACTTAAAGTGTAAACAGCATGACCAATTCCATAAATCAATCCGGTATTGTCATTAAATTGTTTATCTAGAATTTTTTCAATAATTTCATTAATTTGTTCGTCACTAGCATTTAAACCAATTTGATCAATTACTTGTTGCATTTGATTCATTACCGCTAAGTTAGCCCCACCATGACGAGGACCTTTCAATGAACCAATCGCTCCAGCAAAACTAGAATAAATATCAGTACCTGTAGAACTAATTACGACATTAGTAAAAGTTGAATTGTTTCCTCCCCCGTGATCAGCATGAAGAACTAAACACATATCTAATACTTCAGCTTCTTTAGCCGTAAATTGTTTATCATCTCTTAACAAATACAAAATATTTTCAGCAATTGATAAATCAGGTCGAATATGATGAATAAATAAACTTTCATTATCAAAATAATGCACTTTAGTTCGATATGCATAGCAAACAATTGAAGGAATCTTAGCAATTAGATTTAATCCTTTATACATTGTTTCCTTTGGCGTTATGTTATCAGGATCATCATCAAATGAATAAAGCATTAACACTTCTTGTTGTAATTTGTTCATTAGATTTTCAGATGGAAAACCTAAAATTTTTGATTCCAAATAATTTGCCGGAAGTTCATACCGCTGTGAAATTTCTTGTTTAAACGCTTCTAATTCTTTTTCATTAGGTAAGTAACCAAAAATAATTAAAAAACATGTTTCTTCAAATAAAAATCTTTGACCCTTCTGCCGTTTATTAATGATATCCGAAACAGCAATTCCACGATAATATAATTCCCCTTTACAATCAATTTTTTTATTATTTTCTTTTTTATATCCTACAACATCTGCAATCTTAGTTAAACCTACTAAAACCCCTGTCCCGTCTTCATTTCTTAAGCCTTTTTTTACGTCATATTTTGAATACAATTCATTATCAATTTTATTGTCGCTATATTGCGCTTTTTGAATAAATTTATCAATGAATTCACTCATACAAACACCTCCTAAAAATATAAGTAGGACTATTATAGCACTTATTTAATAAATTGTATACAATTTATTGTATACAATTACTGTTTAATTTATAATCTATAGCACTAAATATCTTTCTTATATACTCTTTCTATACTCCCGTGTTTGTTTTTTTGTAGATCAAACAAATAAAAATCAAATTTCTCATATAAATTTTCATGATCAGTAACTACATAAACCGCTTTAAAATGCAATTTTTTTAGATATATAATTGCCTGCTCTATCATTTTTTGACTCAATCTTTGTCCACGATAATTACTATCAACAAAAATATAACCAATAAATGGAAAATAACTTACATTGTCAATACTATCTTTTTTACTAATAGTACAAAAAGCAATGATTTTATCGTTATCCTTAACAATTAATACTCTTTGCCAATCATCAAAATAATTTATATGCATTTTTTTAGCTAACGAAGCTCCAGCTTTCCAGTTGCACTTTTTAGCGTATTCAATTGTTTCTTGCCATTGTTGATCATTTGCTGTTATTAATTTAAATTCCAATTTGATCACCTCAATACTATATTTTAAATTTTTTATATCAATTTGCAAATATAAATCACGATTAAGTTAAATTAATATTTGTAGTTATTGTTTTAAATAAATATTTAAGATAAAATAGAAAAAAGGAGAATTTTATGAAAATAAATAATCAAGAATATCACGGATTAACTAATGAAGAAGTTATTCAAAGAATAAATGATGGAAAATCAAATATCGTAGATAACAAAATTACAAAATCATATAAACAAATATTTTTAGATAATACAATTACCTTTTTTAATATTTTAAATGTTAGTTTATTTGCTTTAATTGTTTTTGTAAACTCATATAAAGATACATTATTTATCTTTATTATCTTTATTAATACGATTGCTGGAATTTATCAAGAAATCAAAGCAAAACGAACCTTAGATCGTCTATCAATCTTAACTACATCACATGTTGATGTAATTCGAGATGATGAAATTCAAGAAATCGAAGTTGATAAAATCGTTTTAGATGATTATCTGGTCTTATCAACCGGAACACAAATTCCTGCCGATTGTGTTTTAATTGACGGTTATATGGAAACTAATGAATCATTGTTAACTGGTGAATCTGATCCGGTTTTAAAACGAAATGGCGACAAACTGTTTTCTGGAAGCTTTATTACTTCCGGTAGAGGAATATGCAAAGTAATTCATGTTGGTGAAGATAGTTACATGAATCAAATCACAAAAGAAGCAAAAAAGCTTAAAAAACATAATTCTGAATTAAATCGTTGTTTAAATATTATCTTAAAATATATTAGTATTGTCATTCTTCCTATTGGCGGTTTATTATTTTTGAAACAATTTTTCTATGCCCATCAAGAATTTAGCAGTGCTGTAGTAAGTACTGTTGCTGCTATTATTGGAATGATTCCTGAAGGATTAGTGCTTTTAACCAGTGTTGCTTTAACCATCAGCATTTTGCGCCTAGCCAAACAGCAAACACTAGTTCAAGAATTATTTTGTATTGAAACATTAGCTCGTGTTGATGTGTTATGTCTTGACAAAACGGGAACAATAACTGAAGGAACGATTAAAGTTGAATTTGATATTAAAGTAAACAATGTAGAACTAGATGAAATAATTGGAAATCTAATGCATTCACTTGATGATGATAATGTTACATCTAAAGCGTTAAAAGAACACTATATGCCAGTTAATACTTTTAAGCCTTATTATGTTATTCCTTTTAGTTCTGATCGTAAATATAGTGGTACTTCTTTTTATGATCAGGGAACTTATTATATCGGTGCTTATCAGTTTTTATTTCCAGGTGGCAATGAGTTACTTGAAGAAAAATGTAGCGATTATGCTAGCCAAGGCTATCGTGTTTTAGTTTTAGCACATAGTAAAATCATGATCGATGATTCAAACAGTAAATTACCTGATGATTTAACACCATTAGGAATTGTTATTTTGAGTGATACAATTAGAGAAGACGCTAAAGAAACACTAGCTTACTTTTATGATCAAGGCGTTGATTTGAAGATTATATCTGGTGATGATCCTATTACTGTTGCTTCTATTGCCAAAAGAGCAGGTTTGAAAAAAGCTGATTTGTACTGTGATGCTTCATTATTAAATGATGCAAACGAAATGTTAGAAGCATTAAAACAATATTCAGTTTTTGGGCGGGTAACTCCTCAACAAAAAAGAGAAATGGTTGTTTTATTAAAAGAACTGGGGCATACTGTTGCTATGACTGGTGATGGTGTAAATGATGTACTTGCCTTTAAAGAAGCAGATTGTTCGATTGCTATGGCTTCTGGTAGTGATGCAGCTAAAAATGCAGCTAATCTTGTACTATTAGATAATAATTTTGATGCAATGCCTCATATTGTTGATGAAGGACGACGAGTAATTAACAACATTTCAATGTCAGCGTCAATGTTTTTGATCAAAACGATCTTTTCAACTATCTTAGCAATTACAACGATTATTTTTGGTCAGGCCTACCCATTTGCTCCTTCACAGTTGTCGATTATTAGTGCTTGTGGTGTGGGAATTCCTACTTTCTTTTTAACTTATGAAGCTAACTTTCAACGAGTTGAAGGCAGCTTTTTAGAAAAAGTAACTAAGAACGCTTTCCCGTCAGCGCTTACGATTGCTATCGGTGCAACCTTAATTACTAATATTGGCTTGATGCTAGGTTATAATTCACAAATGCTATCAACTATTTGTATTTTATTTACTGGATGGAATTATAGTATTGCTTTATTGAAAGTTTATCGACCTTTATCACTTTATCGTAAAGTTATTATTTATACTACCCAGCTTTGTTATTATATTGCATTGATTGTTGGTCAAAATATTTTGGAATTAAAAGATATTAGTTTTAACTGGATGATTATTTTATTAGGGTTAGTTGCTTTTACACCTGCTTTTGTTGAAATCTCTGAATATTTATATAAAGGTCTTAAGTTTTTATATCGTCGTTTGCAAAAACATTCGAAATTACTAAAGGTTAATGAGTAAAATCCTTAACCTTTTTTTGATTAAATGTTAAAATATACTAAAGGAGAGAGAGGACTATGTATGACAAAATAAAATCACTTGCAACAATGTATTATCAAGATACTGTTAAAACAAGACGTGATTTTCATAAGTATGCTGAAAGAGGCTGGTTAGAATTTCGGACCGCTTCAATTATCGCTAGAAAACTTGATGATTTGGGGTATCAAGTTTTAGCTGGAAAAGAAATAATGCGCGATGAAGGACGAATGGGTCTACCAAGTAAACGGGTTTTAAATTTAAGTTATAAACGCGCAATTGCCCAGGGAGCCGATTTAGACTATTTAGAAAAAGTTAAAGACGGTTTTACTGCAGTTGCCGGTATCTTAAAAAATGGTCCTGGTCCTACAGTGGCAATCCGTTTTGATATTGATGCTTTAAGTATCAACGAAGATGATTCTTATGAACATTTACCAGTTAAAGAAGGTTTTGCATCTTGCAATCCTGGTGCAATGCATGCTTGTGGCCATGATGGTCATGCCGCAATGGGATTAACTGTAGCAAAAATATTAGCACAAATAAAGGAACAGTTACATGGTACGATCAAATTAATTTTTCAACCGGCTGAAGAAGGTGTTCGCGGTGCTAAATGTGTTTGCGAAAGCGGTATTTTAAATGATGTCGATTATATCTTTGCTGGTCATATTTGGACTTATGAAGATAATCATCATGATAGTGATATTTTTTTAGGAATGAACGAAACATTTGCAACTACTAAACTAGATGTTACTTATCATGGCGTTTCTTCTCACGCTGCCGGCATGCCTCAATTTGGTAAAAATGCCCTTCTATCAGCTGCATCATGTGTCTTAAATCTACACTCAATTCCTAGAAACAGTGATGGCTGTACTCGAGTTAATGTTGGAACTGTTCATGCCGGGACCGGTCGTAATGTTGTTCCAGAAACAGCTAAATTAGAAATTGAGGTTCGTGGCGAAACGACTGAATTAAATACTTATATGGAAATATATGCTCGTGATATTATTCATGGCAGTGCTTTAATGCATGATACCATTGTAGAAATTAAGGAAATGGGCAAAGCTTATGCTTTAGAATGCGATAAAAAGATGATGGACATTATCCGTCATGTCTGCCAGGAACATATCAAAAATATTAAAGTTCCAAAAAAAGATCTAAGCCCTTTAGATGGCAGTGATGATTTTTCTTATATGCTGGCAACAGTACAAGCTCATAATGGTATTGGAACTTATATGAAATTAACAACCGATCTAGCCGCTGCTCCGCATAATCCAACGTATGATTTTAATGAAGAAGTCTTGTTGAAAGGTACGATCATTTATAGCAGTATTGCTTATTATTTACTAAATCAAAACTAAAAGATAGAGGCTGTGTCCTCTATCTTTTAATTAGAAAAATTTCATGAAATCATCAACAAAAGAATCAATTCCGTTTTTAAAATCATCTTTAAAATTATCAAATTTTTCTTTTCCTTCTTCAATAATTCCATCAACTTCATCATCATTAGCATTATAAACATTACTTGCATATTCTTTGCTTGTAACTGCTAAATCTTTAATCCGATTGGAATCATCAACATTTCCGGTACTTGCTGCCTTTTCTAAATAACTGCTATGTTCATAGATTTTTTTAGCAACGTCTTTATCCTTGATATTATCAATATTTTCATTAATATAAGTTACCGCTTCTGTAACATCTTCTTGATTAACAGTATAATCGCCGTTAAAACGTTCTTCAATATCATCGTCAATTGTTGCTAGATCATTATTATCAGCCATCTCTTCACTATTTTGCTCATTACTTTCATTATTTTTAGTATTATTCATACAGCCAGATAAACTAATTGTAAATGTAAAAGCAATTAATAAACTTAAAAAAACATTTAATATTCGTTTCATTTGTATTCTCCTTTGATTAATCTATCAATATTTTTTCCAGTTTCGAAACTTTTATTCCCAAAATAAAAAAATACTGTATAATATAACCTGGTGATAAAAATGAATGAAAAACAATTAGATAGTTTATTAGAAAATATTCAATATGAAATCTCTTTATTAGCTAATACTGCTGCTTTTATCAAAGAAGCAATGGATGATGTTTCTTGGGCTGGTTTTTATTTATGTAAAGATGATAAATTGATCTTAGGCCCTTTTCAAGGTAAAACTGCTTGTACAGTTATACCGTTTGATCGTGGTGTTTGTGGTGCCTGCGCTACTAATCTTAAAACAATTCGTGTAAGTAATGTCCATGAGTTTACTGATCATATTGCATGTGACACGGCTACTAATAGTGAAATTGTTTTACCAATTTTAGTTGCTGATAAGCTTTATGGTGTTTTAGACCTTGATTCAACCAGCTATGATCGTTTTGATCAAAATGATCAAGATCAGTTAGAAAGTTTTATTAAAGTATTAGTTAAACACTTGCAAAGAGTAAAGGAAGAATTTTAAAATTCTTCCTTTAACTTTTTTTATCAAATCGAGTTTTACAAGTAGGACAAGTAATTGTAATCTTTCCTCTTCCCTTTGGTACACGAACCAGCTGTTTACAACTAGGACATAAAAAATATTTATGTTCCTTATCGTTACGGTTATTTTTAAAAACTAAATATTGTTTTTTAAATGGATTGATAAGTGCTAAAAATTTTTCATTTTCTTGACGTCTTTTATAAATATTTCTAGAATAAGTTCTAAAAATTTCTAAAATCAGCAGTAGCCAGCTTATAATTGATACAATTTCACTTTTTAAAACAAAGATATTTAAAAATAATAAAACAACTGCTGCAATTAATAAAAAAATATTCAACTGATCAGATCCATATCTTCCCGACATAAACCGATACAAAGATTCTTGCCATTTTTTCATAACTAACCCTCTTTTCAAAATATAGTCATAGTATAAAGATTAAATATTAATTTATTGTGAATTTTCATCGTGATGATTATTTTTTCGGTAGTATTTTTGATAGTTATTGCTTTCAATAATTAATGTTTTAATAAACTGAATGATAGCCGTTCTAGCCTCACCTTTTAAACTGGTAAATTCTTTTAGACCATTGATCAAATGAACAAAACTCTTTTCACTAAGATCATCGATCGTATTTAAATCCAATGCTTCTAAAATAGAAAAAGCAGCCGTAACAGCATTTTTTCGCGTATCTAAATCTATTTTTGATAGCCAGGCTTTAAACGCTTCATTCATAGCTAGACTTTCTTCACTTAAATTTTCTACCGTAACAAATTTTTTACTACTTACCTGCCAAGTAAAGCCGCTATGTTGCATTAAACCTTTGGCATTGCTTTTAACTATCACAGGTGTTTCTAAACTTTTGAGCATGATCCCAAAAACAGAATTTTCAGGAATATATTTTTTGATTTTATTAGCAATCAGATGATAATTTGTTTGCTTGATCATTTCAGCAGTAAAACCAGGACCATCGAAATTATAAATTGTCTGAATTCGTTTTTGAATCTTTTTGCTTACAACACTAGCTCCATAAACAGCTAAATTACCCCCTTTTGAATGTCCGCCAAGTATGATTGGAACACCAAATAATTTATGTTTACAATATTGATAAATTGCTTTTGATAAACTGCTATTTAAGGGGCGATTTATTATTGTTTCAACCCACGAATTAGAAAAATTGATTCTAGCGATCTTTTCTAAATATTCACCAGCTCTAATTTGGGATTGAACTGGATATAAATAAGTCATTTGAAAATCCTCTTTCCAGCCTAAAATCGTATCATCAGTTCCTCGATAAGCGATATAAACAGTCCCATCTTCCAACTTAAAAGTAAGTGCTGCAAATTGTTTAACATTTTGGTAATCTAGTTCACTTAAATAATTAGATAATTTAATATTTTTAAATCTAGCTGTTTTAGCAAGCACTTTTAATAAATTAATTGATTCTTTGATAAAAGAAAATCTATCTAGCAGTTCTTTTTCATCATTATTGATAAAAAAATCATGAGCAACATCAGCCAATGACAATGCTTGACCACTTAAAAATGAAGGTGCGCAAGTTTTAAAATCCACATAGACAAGTTCACTTAATATTAGACTGTCAATTTCATTAAATGGTTCAAGTTTCATTGACAAATCACCGCGCCATTTTAAATATTCATATATATCACTCACCTTCATCCCTCCTTAACCACTTGGATTATACCATAAGATAATCAACTTATACATATACATCTTTGCTACTTGTAATTCAATATCTATTATTGTAGAATATTATTTATTGTAGAATTCTAATTTTAAGAAAATTTAAGCTATATTTTAGTTTTTTTATGGTAGAATTTTTATGATACAATGTTATTATACTATAGTAATAACATAACAAAATATTAATGAGGTCGATTTATGAAAAAATTATCTGGTTTAAATTCCCAAGAAGTTGAACAACGTATTCTTGAAGGAAAAGTAAATGTAGCTTTTAAACCGAAAGTAAAAAGTAACTTAGAAATTATAATAAGTCATATTTTCAATTTATTTAATGCTTATAATTTTATAATTGCTGTTGCTTTGATAGCTGTTAAAGCTTATTCTAGTTTATTTTTTGTTGTCGTCGTTATTTCTAATACTTATATTCGTGCGCGTCAAGAAATAAAATCTAAAAATATGGTTGCTAAGCTTAATTTGATTGTTTCTCCAAAAACAAAGGTTATCAGAAATGGTAAAATGGAAGCCATTGATAATGAAGAACTAGTTTTGGATGATATTGTTTATTTTGAAACTGGTAATCAAATAAGTGCTGATGCAATTATAATTGAAAACTGTGTTGAAGTTGATGAGTCACTATTAACTGGTGAGGCTGATCCAATCTATAAACAGCCTGGAGATCATTTATTATCCGGCAGCTTCATTTTAAGTGGTGCTTGTTATTGTAAAATTGAACATGTAGGAAAAGACAATTATGCAAATAAAATTACCGATCAGGCTCGCAGTCGAAAACCGGTTGATTCTGTCTTATTAAATACTTTTAATAAAGTTACCCGTTATACTAGTTATTTAGTTTTACCATTAAGTATTTTAATGCTCTATCAAGCGTATATTATTCGTGATCAAAGTATTACTAGTACCATTATTAATACAGCAACTGCCCTGTTAGGAATGTTGCCAAAAGGATTAGTTTTATTAACCAGTGTTTCTTTAGCAGCAAGTGTTGTCAAGTTAGGAAAATCAAATACTTTAGTTCAAGAAATGTTTAGTATTGAAACATTATCGAGAATTGATGTTTTATGTTTAGATAAAACGGGAACTTTAACTGAAGGTAAAATGGAAATCGAAGAAGTCATTGAATTAAAAAATCCATTTAACTTTGATTTCCATCAAATAATGAGTTCATTTGTTGCTGGATCGCTTGATAATAATGTTACTTTTAAAACGTTAAAAAAATATTTTAGTGATTCGCCTCAGTACCAGACACTTGATCGGATTGCTTTTTCTTCAGCTCGTAAATGGAGTGCTGCCAAATTAGAAACGGTAGGAACCATTATTGTTGGTGCTCCTGAAATTATTAGACCAGATTTAAAATTAAGTAAGCGGATCATTGAAATGCAGCAAGGTGGTGCACGAGTTCTACTTGTTGGACATCATCAAAGTTTATCAAAATTAACTGATACTTTGTTTGCAACCGTTCCTTTAGGATTGATCATTATCAAAGATCCAATTCGAAAAGATGCTCATTCAGCGTTAAAATTCTTTAGTGATAATGATGTTGCGGTTAAAGTAATTTCTGGTGATAATCCAGCTACAGTAAGTGCAATCGCCCATCAGGCCGGTGTTGCCAATGCTAAAAATTATATCGATGCTTCCACTTTAACAACTGACCAGCAGTTAGAAGAAGCAATTTTAAATTATAATGTTATTGGCCGGGCAACCCCTTTTCAAAAACATAAAATGATCTTATTTTTACAAAAACATAAATTAAAAGTTGCTATGACTGGTGATGGGGTCAATGATGTTTTAGCTTTAAAAGATGCTGATGTATCAATTGCTATGGGATCTGGTTCTGATATAGCTAGACAAATTTCCCAGTTTGTCATTATTGACGGTAAACTAGATACATTAGTTGAAGTAGTGCGTGAGGGACGTTTGGTTATTAACAATGTCACTCGTTCAGCATCAATGTACTATTTAAAAACAATTTATACTATTTTGTTATCGATATTATCAATTGCAATTAATATTCCTTATCCATTTATTCCGTTCCAGATGACTTTATTAGATATGTTTATTGAAGGATTCCCTTCATTTATGATTTTATTCGAACGTAATATTGATAAACCAAAAGAATCAATTGGTAATCATGCAATGCGTTTTTCATTGCCTAATGCTTTAGTGATTGTCCTATCGGTTGCCGCAATTAGATTACTAGCACCGTTTTTAGATTTATCACTGGCAGAAACATTTACTATTTTATATTTTACAACGGCCTTTATCTCAATTCATATGATTTATCGAATTTATCAGCCGCTTAACTGGTATCGTGGTTGTGTCTTGATTATTGATATTATTGGTTTTATCTTATCAACACCGATTTTTTGGCCATTATTGGAAATGCATCCATTAAATGCCCAGTTAATACAAATAATTGGTATTACGATCATTATTTGTATCCCTATTTTAGTTTTAATTACTAAACAAGTCGGTCGTTATTTGGATAAAAAAAATCAAATTGAAAATGAGTAATCACAGCGATTACTCATTTTATTTATTGGCCAGATTAACTTTATTTAATAAGTTTGCATAAGCATTTTTTAATGAAACATCAAACTGTTCAGCAAACAAAATTGTACGCTCTTTTAACTGGATCATTAAACAATATTTAATTTTACGATTATTTCGTAGATCCAGCAAAGCAACTTGATCAAATAATAACATTCTTACAATATCTGATGTTTCTTTTAAAACATCAATTTCACCATATTTAATTTCAACTACCTGGCTATAAGAAAATTTTTTCTTTTTAAATAAACCGTCAACCGAAAAACCATCATCCATAATATTTAAAGTATAAATTGTTCTTTTTTTATATTCATCAATACCACCAATATAATTTAAATTATATTTATTTGTTTTTGCCATAAATCTCTCCTTATTTAGAATTAAACTTTTTAATATCCGCTAATAAATTATTACCACCGGATCTTTGTTTGCGACGATATTCTTCTAATTTTTCTTGATCTAGTTTGGTTGCTTCCAGATATAATTCTCTTGAAGAAATTCGTTTACCACCATGACCTAATACAATTAACTGCTCTAAGGCATCAGATGTTACTACAGTAATATTATATTTACTTGCAAGTTCATGAGTAGTTCGTTCAATATACATATCAGCCGTTTGGGCTTCTTTAGTATAGACAAGATAAATATTATGATATTTTTCTGTTGTCCCTAAATTATTCTTTACTTTATAAGCATCAAAAACTAAAATCAAGATACATTTTTTATAACCTTGATAATTGCACATCAAATCAATCAAACGCATTCTAGCACTATCCAAATTATCTTTAGCCAATTCTTTTAACTCAGGCCAGGAATGAATAACATTATAGCCATCTACTAAAATGCATTCAGGCTTGTAATTAAAACTAGCTGGTGTAACTAATGGCTTTTCTTTTTTTTCATTACCATTATATCGTTTACTTTGACCGTAAGTCTGTCTAAAGATAGCTTCTAACTCTTCATCTTCATCAATAATTGTATTGTTGCTTTTATTACTTTTATCAAGAATAGTAGTTTTCATCTTTTGACGATATGGTAAATGCATATAATTTGCCACTTCATCATAGCGGACATTAAAACCAGCACCATGTTTACAAAATACAGACCCGGTTGGATTCTCTAGATCGGCTTCACTGTCATAATTACTTAACGCAACGATTTCATCCTGGTTCTTACAAGGAAAATATCCTGCTAACTGATAAAATATTCGTCCTTTCCCCTGGCTATAGCTAATTACTTCATTTTGATATTCTTGCATCTTTCTTACTGGTGCCTGGCCTTCAAGCATCGTTGTTTCATCTGTTTGTTCAATAATTTTATAAGTACCATCCATTGTTTCAAGATCATAAATAGCACGACTTAAACAGCTTGCAGGAATTTCTAAACGATAATTAAAGTAAGGCTCTAATAAAACTGACTTGGTCATTTTTAACCCTTGACGAACAGCTCGATAAGTTGCTTCTCGAAAGTCACCACCTTCAGTATGTTTTAAATGAGCTTTTCCAGCAATCAAAGTTATTTTCATATCTGTAATTGGTGAACCAGTTAAAACCCCTAAATGTTGTTTTTCTTGTAAATGAGTTAGTACTAAGCGCTGATAATTAATTGCCAACTGATCTTCTTTACAATCTATTGCAAACTGTAAGCCACTACCGGCTGGTCCTGGTTCTAATAACAGATGAACCTCACTATAATGCCTTAATGGCTCATAATGCCCTACTCCTTCAACTGGTTCTAAGATTGTTTCTTGATAAAGAATTTTTCCAAAAGCAAATTCTACTTTAGTATTGAAACGATCATAGATTAATTTTTTTAATACTTCTATTTGAATTGCTCCCATCAACTGAATGTGAATTTCTTGTGAATTTGGTTCATAAACTATGTGCAGCTGCGGATCTTCTTGAGAAAGTAACGATAAGTTTTCTAACATTTTATGCTTATTACAATCTTCTGGTAAGATAATCTGATAATCTAAATAGGATCCTAAAACCGGTTTAGTCAAATCATTTTCAAATCCTAAACCTTGTCCAGCCTGGACTTTTTTTAATCCCGTAACACTACAAATACTTCCAGCTTCAATCTGGTTTACTAATTGGTATTTGGTCCCAGAATAAATTCTAATTTGATCTATTTTTTCATCAGGTAAAATCGTTTCTTTAACTTGTAAACTGCCACCAGTTATTTTTAAATGCGTCAAACGATTGCCTTGTTTATCATGGCTAATCTTGTACACTCGTCCACCAAATTGTTTGGGGTATTGTTTAAAGGTAATATAGTTAGTAAATTCCAATAAAAAATGATCAATTCCCGATAGTTTTAAAGCGGAACCAAAATAAACTGGAAATAATTGTCGATTTGCAATTTCGTCAGCTAATAATTGTTTAGAAATGGTTTGATGGTTTAAATAATAATCTAATAAGCTTTCGTTATTTAAAGCAATATTTTCAAAAAAATCATCATCCTGATTATCAAAATCATAACATTGTTCACTTAAACGCGACTTAATTTCATTCATTAAACTTTCTTTATCTTTTAAAGCAATATCCATCTTATTGACAAAGATAAATGTTGGTACTTGATAATGTTTTAACAGCTGCCAAATCGTTTCACTATGTGATTGGATACCATCAGTTCCATTAATTACTAAGATTGCATAATCTAGCACTTGTAAAGCTCTTTCCATTTCAGTAGAAAAATCAATATGTCCAGGCGTATCAATCAAAGTAATTTGTACATCATTATAATTAAAAATGGCTTCTTTAGAAAAAATAGTAATACCACGATCACGTTCTTGTTCATTATAATCCAAATACGCATCACCATGATCAACCCGGCCTAATTGTCTAATTGTTTTACTTAAATAAAGCATGCTTTCTGTAAGTGTTGTCTTTCCTGCATCAACATGAGCTAAAATTCCTAAAACTATATTTTTCATCTATAATCATCCTATTTCATCTTAATATCTTTATTATAATCATTCTATCATAAATTACAACTAAATGACAAAAAGCATGTCAAACATGCTTTTAATTCAAAACTTGCAAAAAGTTACTTTTTACATTTTATTTTGTTTCATTTAATGCCTGTAATGCTTCTTTATCTAAACGATAAGTCGTCCATTCATCTAGCGGTTTAGCATTTAACGATAGA
>NZ_JAGHEW010000304.1 GCF_017889095.1 Thomasclavelia sp.
ATCAATGATGCTGTTACCGTCAAAGGCTGCAGCGTTAAAGATATCTACAAAATTAACAGCTTTTTTTAGATGATGCTTTAAAATTGAATCATTTTTAATTTCTGTTTTCATCTTTATCCTCCTATCTAAATTAGAAGAATAAATCATTAAATCTAGAGACATTATACTACATAATTTATTCTTCTACTATCTATATACAACCGCACTTAGTGTTTTTTCTTTTTTTATTTTAAATTTTTTTAAAAAATCGTTCTTTTTAAGAAAAAAGTTGTTTTTACTCTTATATTGATCTACCAAAAGAATTATATAGATTTAGTAAGTATCATATCTCACTTTGAAATTATTAATTTAATATACTTTAATTTTAACATTTGAAACTTTTATTACTATTTGGATAATTTTAGATATTCAATTTAATCACCAACAAAAGTCTTAAAAAAAATAGAAACTGAAGTTATCCAGTTTCTAAAATATTTTACAAATAAGCTGTTATTTAGATAGTTGTTTGTTTTCTTCCATTTTTTTAATTACTTTTTTAAATTCAAAATAGAACATAGTTGCTGTAGTTATTACTGCAATCGTATCAGCTAATGGCTCAGCTAAAAAGATAGCGAAAACTTTATCAGTGAAAAAATTAGGTAAAATATAGATTAAAGGTATTAATACTAATATTTTTCTAAATATCGCTAAAAAAGCACTTTTTTTCGAATTACCAAAAGCAATGAAAGACTGCTGGCAAGAAATTTGAATTCCCATTATTAACATTGCCGCTAAATAAATTCTCAGTGCCCAAACAGTTATTTCCATTAAAGCTGGATCGCTAGTAAAAATAGATACAAATAATGATGGTACTAATAATGCTAGTGCCCATAAAATTGTTGAATAAGTTAAACAAGAAATCGTTTGTAATTTAAATGCCTGTTTTACCCGCGAAGCATTATTAGCTCCATAATTGTAGCTAATAATTGGCTGACCACCTTGGGTCAATCCTTGTAATGGTAACATTGCAAATTGCATGATACTTGATAATACCGTCATCGCGCCAACCGCTAAATCACCACCATATTTTAAAAGTGATGAATTAAAACATAAAACTAAAATACTTTCCGTTGCCTGCATCATAAATGGAGCAACACCTAAGGCAATACATGGCGCTAAAACTTTCATTTCAATTTTAAAATTTTCTTTTTTTAATTTTAAGACTGTGTCTTTACCTGATAAAAACCAGACTGCCCAAATAGCACTTAATGTTTGTGATAAAACAGTTGCAATGGCAGCTCCTTTAACCCCTAAATTTAAACCAAAAATAAATACAGGATCTAAAATAATATTAGTTAATGCTCCAATAATAACAGTAAACATACTAATTTTAGAAAATCCCTGGGCAGAAATAAAAGCATTCATTCCTAAAGTTAACTGAACAAAAATTGTTCCTAAAGCATAAATCGTAATATAATCAATAGCATAACCAATGGTATTTTGACTAGCCCCAAATAGATATAATAACGGTTCTTTAAAAATCAATACTACAATCGTTAAAATAATCGCAACAACAATCAAAGAAACAAAACAATTTCCTAATATTTTTTCGGCTGTCTGATTGTCTTTTTTCCCCATATAAATACTAGCTCGAGGAGCGCCACCCATACCTAGTAAATAAGCAAATGCCGAAACAATCATAATGATTGGAAAACATACCCCTACTCCGGTTAAAGCAGTGGCTCCAACACCTTCAATATGTCCAATATACATTCGATCGACCATATTATATAAAGCATTAACTACCTGCGAAGTGATTGCTGGTAATGCCAGGATGAATAATAGATGTTTAACAGGCTCTTTTTCAAGATCAACTTCTTGAGATATTTTTAATTTCATCAAACCTTCCTCCTTATCGTTATAAAATAGTATAAAACTTCTTGTTGAAAAAATCAATTTAATCAAAAATACCCATTATTATGGGTATCGCTTTTATAAATATTGATTTAAAAATGCCGTTATTTTATCAAACGGAATAACATCTAAATTATCATATAAATCAGTGTGAACTGCATCAGGAATGATCATTAATTCTTTATTTTCTGGACATGGATTATTTTTTATCATCTGTTGATATGCATCCTGACTCATATAACATGAATGAGCATTTTTACCGTGAATGATCAAAACCGCATTTCTAATTTCATTAATATAACTTAAAATCGGCTGATTTAAAAATGACATTGTTCCAATTACATTCCATCCTTCATTTGAATTTAATGAACGTTTGTGATATCCACGTTGCGTTTTATAATAAGCATGATAATCTTTTACAAAGAATGGGGCATCTTCTGGTAATGGATCAACGACACCGCCACCACGCTGATAAGTTCCATCTTTATAATCTTTGATTCTTTGTTTACATAAATTTAATCGCTGCTGATATCTTTGTTCTTCGCTATCACTAGCATCAAAGTATCCTTTAGCTGCAATTCTTGACATATCATACATCGTTGAAGCAATGGTAACTTTAATTCTAGGATCAATAGCGGCTGTATTTAAAGCCAGACCACCCCAGCCACAAATTCCAATAATTCCGATTTTTTCCGAATCAACATTGTTTTGAAGGGAAAGGAAATCAACAGCTGCCTGAAAATCTTCAGTATTAATATCAGGTGAAGCCATATAACGAGGACTTCCACCACTTTCACCAGTAAAAGAGGGATCAAAAGCAATTGTCAAAAAACCTCTTTCTGCCATTGTCTGGGCATATAATCCCGCAGCCTGCTCTTTTACGGCACCAAAAGGACCACAAATGGCTAAAGCTGGTAATTTTTCTTCATAGTTTTTCGGTTCATACAAATCAGCCACTAGAGTAATTCCATAACGATTATGAAAAGTTACTTTATGATGATTAACTTGTTTACTTTTAGGGAATGTTTTATCCCATTCTTGTTCTAAATTTAATTTTTCTTCCATTTTCTTTTCTCCATTTCTAAATGAATTATAAAAGAAAAAGTTTATTTATACAAATACTTATATCGTAAAGATAGACATGCTTTATAAGCATATCTACCCAAAATAAAAATGCAGTAGATAACTGCATTAATTATTAGTGATTAGTAAAAACGGTTCTAATCTTTCCGGTAAAGCTTCAATTAATAAACTAACTATTTTTTCAATACTAATTGGCATGTCATTTAGTACCCAGTCAACGGTCATATCAATAGAACCTTTACAATACATTTTTAATAAAAAATCTAGTTCACTGTCAATTTTGTGACCACAGTTTTTTTCAATCATTCCTTGATAAAATTCATAGATACAATTAAAATCGTAATTTATTAAATTATTATGATCATTTGCTTTAAATGCTTCTTTAAAAAAAGAATGCTCACTTTCAATAAAAGCAAATTTTAACTCTAATGCTTCTTTTAAAGAACAGCCATTTCCCATTTGTCTAAATGATTGTAGTACTAGTTTTTCAAAATACCAGTTAACTAAATCATATTTATCTTTAAAATAACGATAAAAAGTTTGACGGGTCATTCCACTTCTAGTAACAATATCGGTTACGGCGATTTTATCTAAAGGAACTACTTTAATTAAATCTTTGATTGCCTGGGCAAAAATGTATCTTGTTTCATCATGTCTATCCATATTTTTGTACCTCTTATTTTATTATAAACTACAAATAGTATTTAGACAAATAAAAAAAGCTGAAATAATCAGCTAAGCGACTCATTTCGTAAGCCAAGTTCTGTTTTTCAAACGATTATTTATCTATGCTTAACGCATCCGTCTTTTAGTTCATTTCCCTCAAGACGATTCCCCTACCAAATTTGGGTTTCTTCCTTGCAGAGTTTACCTCTTTTCAGCTAGTCTTTCAACTAGAATTGTTTCTGTGGCACTTTGTGGCTTATCAACCATGCTTGCGTTTAGGTCTTAGGCCGGTCGTTAGCTTGCGCTACCGTAACTTATTGATTCGCTACGTACAAACACTACAAGCATCTCAGCTTGTGGAAGCCTGGACTTTCCTCTGTTTTACAGCAATCGTTTTCTATGAGTCATTATTATTTTACATATTTTCAATAATAAAACAAGTTTTTTTAATCAAAAGCTAAATAAATCAAACTGACTTATTTAGCTTTTTTGATTATTTTTGTTGATTAAATACAGCTTTTTCCAATAATGATAAACGTTTTAAAATATCCACATTAGTTGATAGGTTTTCTTCCATAGCATGGATATTATCATCTTGTAAAGCTTTTTCACGTTCAAGTTTAGCGATCTTTACTTTTTGTTCACTAATTCTTCTTTCTAACTGTTCGATGCGATCATAAGAAGCATTCAACATCGCAGCAAAAGCTTCATAATCTTTAACAATCAAATCTAAAAAATGATCCACTTCATCAGCATTATATCCTTTAAAATCAACCTTAAATTCTTTAGCTACAATTTTTTTAGGACTTAGCACTACTTTTCTTTCCAAGTTCATCAACTCCTTTAAACATATTATATACTATATTGAAACAAAAAAACATTTTAAATGCAAGCAAGTTTTTATTATTACCATTTTCTTTTATGATTTAAAGAAATTTACAATGTTGTATAAACTTAACAGATATTATGATATTTTTCTAGATATATGGTATAATAGCTAAGTAAAATAATAAAAAGGAGCAAATATGATTAATTATCCTAATTTAAAAAAGACAACGATTCATCAAACTAAAACGATTGATGGCAAAATTAATACTCGACATCGGGGGATGAATTTAGAAGAAGATATTAACATGACCAATAAATATTATTTGGCTAATGAAATTGCTAATATTCATAAAAAACCAACCCCCATTCAAATTGTCAAAGTTGATTACCCTAAACGATCAGCCGCCAGAATTGTAGAAGCGTATTTTAAAACGCCGTCAACGACTGATTATAATGGTATTTATAAGGGCAAGTATTTGGATTTTGAGGCTAAGGAAACGAAAAAAATGAATTTTCCGTTTACTAATATTAGTGGCCATCAAATTGAACATTTAAGAAGTATAATTAAACATCAAGGAATTGCTTTTATTATTATTGCTTTTACCCTGTTAAATGAGGTATACTTAATTGATGCTTCTTATATCATTGAAGCATATCACGCTGGTCAAAAGTCGATAACTTATCAAACAATCAAAGAATATGGTCATTTAATTAAAAGCGGCTATAATCCTCGATTAGATTATTTGAAAATTATTGATCAGTATTATTTAGGAGGTTTCGAAAATGACAGATAACCCTACAAAAACAAAGAAAAAAAGTAAAAGAGGAAAAAAACTTAATTGGAAAAAAGTTGTTACATCAATAATAGTTGTTGTAATAATCGTCTGTTTAGGTACGGGATGCTTTTTTGCCTGGTCAGTTTATAAAGAAACAGAAGATTTTTCAGCTGAACGACTGCTTTCAGGTGAAGCAAGCAAAATTTACGATAAAAACGGTGAGTTGATGTATACTTATGGTAGTGATGAAAACGGAAAACGAGAAAACATCACTTACGAAGATTTACCTCAAGTTCTAATTGATGCTGTTGTTTCTGCTGAAGATTCACGTTTCTTTGAACATGATGGTTTTGATTTACCGCGAATCGCTAAAACGATGATTACTAATTTACTTTCCGGTAGAATTAGAGGTGGGGGATCAACGATTACCCAACAGGTAATTAAAAAATCTTATTTCCCTGATGAAGAAAAAACATATACCCGTAAAATCAGTGAAATAATCCTGGCAATCCAGGCAACCAAACAAATTAGTAAAGAAGAAGTTATTACATTATATTTAAATAAAATTTATTTTGGTCGCAGCACTAGTTCAATTGGGATTTCCGCCGCTAGTAAATATTACTTCAACAAAGAAGTTTCTAAGCTTACTTTGCCAGAAGCTGCCTTATTAGCAGGAACTTTAAATTCCCCTTCACGCTACGATCCATACTATGATCTTCAGGCTGCAACTGATCGCCGGAACGTGGTTTTAAACTTAATGGTTGAACATGGCTATATCACTCAGGAAGAATGTGATTTAGCTAAACAGGTAAAGGTTGAAAATATGTTATCGCAGGGTACTTCTACTTCTGACAGTTCTTTAGCTGCTTATGTTGATTTAGTAACCGAAGAAGTAAAAGAAAAAACGGGCATGGATCCAGCTGAAACACAAATGAATATCTATACTTACTGTGATCAAAATGTCCAAAAAATAGCTACCCAGATGGCAAATGGTGAAACATATAATTACAGCGATGAAGAATTACAAATGGCCGGAAGTGTTCAATCAAGCCAGGACGGTCGAATTGTTGCTATAATTGGCGGTCATAGCTATAAATCAGGAGATCTAAACAAAGCAACCGTAAAACAGCAGCCTGGTTCTTCAATGAAACCATTGCTTGATTATGGTTTAGCTTATAAATATTTAGACTGGGCAACTGGTCATAGTGTTGAAGATAAAGAAACTACATTTACCTATGGTGGTGAATCATATAAACCAAAAAACTGGGATAACAGTTTCCATGGTATTATGACTATTTCTGAAGCTTTAGAAGATTCATGGAATATACCAGCTGTCGCTACTTTTGAACAAGTATTAAAAGAAGTTGGAGCTGAAGCGGTTATCGAAGATATGGAATCACTTGGAATTGATATGACTTATGAAAAAGAACATAACAATGAAATTCCATTATCATACGCAATTGGAGGATGGTCAAAAGGAGTTAGTCCTGTTGAATTAGCAGGTGCTTATGCAACGATTGCCAACAATGGTGTTTATATTGAACCACATACTGTTAATTATATTGAAATTGTTGATAAAAGTAATAAAAAGAATACCGTAATGGTTGACCAGGATATCCAAAACGCAGCTACTCAAAGTTTAGGTGAAGATGTTGCTTTCATGATTAGAGAAACAATGTTAAGCTATACTGGTAATGGTTCTGGAAATTATGCTTATGTTTCTGGAATTCAAAACGTAGCGGCTAAAACCGGTACTTCTAATACTTCAAGTGGTGCCAATAGAGATTTATGGATGACAGCTTATACACCTGATTATACCTGCTCTGTATGGATGGGATTTGAAGGCGAAGCTTTAAAAGCCGGTAAAAACACTAGTAAATATAAAGCTTATCCTGGTAAGGTTGTTGGTGAATTATTAGAATATTTAGAAGATAATACTAGTGATAAACAAACTTATCCTGATCAGCCAAGCAGTGTTGAACAAGTACAGATTGTCAAAGGAGTATATCCATATCAAAGTCCTAGCAGTTCAACGCCACAAAGCAATATCGTTACATGCTGGGTTAAAAAAGGTAAAGGTCCTAGTTCAACGGCTGCTGAAGCAACAATCAATAATTTAAGTTCATTCGATGCAACACTAAATAGCAGTGGTACAATTGATGTTACTTTTGGTGCTTATGATACTAGTACTGGAACAACTTATGGTACTGTTGTCTATATGGTTGATATTTATGATGAAGCTAATCAATTAGTTCATAGTGAAAAACTGACAACTAATAAAGGCACAATTAATTATAAACCAACCGGAAAAGTTAGGGTTGTTGGATATTACAAATATGATGAATTGGATATCACTTCAAACAAAATGGAAAAAACCATTGGTAATACAGCCACTACCCCATTAAAAGATGTTAGCTTTTCTATTACCAGCAACGGAAGTTCCGTTTCAAATGGCGCAACGATTACTTCAACATCGATTGCTGTTAATGTCAAAGCCCAAAGTGATACTAATACGATCACGATCCAGTTCTTAAATACATCAGGATCATCGATCCTTGATCCAATTACTTTTAAAGGTAGCGGTACTAAAGAATTTAATTTAACAGCTGGTGCTACTTATGTCATAAAAGTAAGCGAAACTAACGGCAGTGAAACTGTTAGTGGTTCGACTACATTTACTGTAACCAGCCAAGAAACACCAGATACAACTAATTAAAAAAGTCCTAACAAGGACTTTTTTATTTTAAATATTTCTTTTTTATATTATCTTTGCACATATCAAACAATTTACATTCTTTACAGTTGGGATTCGTTGCTTTACAAAAATAACGGCCAAAGAAAATAAATTGATGGTGTGATTTATTCCAGCGCTCGCGGGGAATCGAACGGCATAGCTTTTTTTCTACCGTTAAAACATTATCATCCCTTTTGGCAAATCCTAAGCGCTTAGAAATTCTTTCAACATGAGTATCAACTGCAAAAGCAGGAATATCAAAAGCTACTGAGCGAACGACATTAGCTGTTTTTCGCCCTACTCCCGGTAAACTTTCTAAATCTTTTTGACTGCTTGGTACTTGACCATCAAACTTTTCAAGCAAAGCATTAGCCATTGCTAATAAGTTTTTAGCTTTATTTCGATATAAGCCAATTGACTTAATACTTTGTTGCAAATCTTCTAACTCGGCATTAGCCATTGTTGTAACATCAGGATATTTTTTAAACAGTGACTTAGTTAATTGATTAACTTTTTTATCGGTAGTTTGGGCTGAAAGCATAACCGCTACTAATAATTGAAAATCAGTTTCATGATTCAATTCACAATAAGCATCAGGATACAGCTCATCAAAATAATCCAATACTCGACTAGTTTTTTCCTTATTCATCTTCCCACCATTTATACTCACTAACTGGAACTGTACGTTTTGGTTCTTCACTTTCAACATAACGCATCTTAACTCCATTTTTAGCCCAGTTAGACAGTATCCCTTCTATATATCTAAAATTTAAAACTTGACTTTTTACTGCTTCTTTTAACGCTTTTACAATTAATTCATCTTCGTATCCCGTTTCTTTCCAATCGCGTATAATATTTAACTCAATTGGTGATAAAGAACGAGCAAACTGTTCTTCAAAAATATCAACCAAACTTACATTCGTTTTTTCTTCTCCGGTTTCTTGGCTTTCTTCTAATAATTTTTCTTCTAAATGATTTAAGCTAATAGCACCCGATAGATTACAAATCAATTTTTTATTTAATAAACTTTGTAACACCTGATTTAAACTATGTGGTGATAACAGTGAATAATTTTGTAACATCGCTGGTGTGATCAAGCGATTATCAGCTTCTTTTAAAGCATAAATAATTAATAGAATATGACATTCATTACCATCCAATTTCATTTCCTTGGCTTTTAAAACCAATAAACGTTCAATATTAATACATTTACTACTAACTAAACTTTTTAACATCTTCTTAACCATTATCAATTCGATATGCTTTTACAAACTCACCACTATCAATTCCATAAAAAGCATAAATCAAAGAATCCTTCCCTTGATACATTAAACTATAAACAAAAATTTCATTTTCATAACCAATGGTAACTTCATTAGGCTCCACTTTATATCGATTAATAAAATCATCAATACAAACTTGTCTGGCAGCTACATCACCACTATAAGATTTAATAAACTTACCACTATCATCAAAAACAGCATACTGTAATTTATCTTTTTTAACAGCATGAATTATATAATAACTTTTATCGCTATCATAACGATCAAAATATTCAACGTCACTATATTTTCTTTGGGCTACAATCTGATTTTCCATTTGTTTAATTGAATTTTGATTTTTTGAATATGGCAAATGAACCCATAACATAAAATAACTTACAAAAACAAACAAAATGATCAAAAATACAATCAATATATTAAAACGATTTTTACGTAAAAATTTCAATCTTACACCAACTTTCTTTCGCTTACCATTATACTATCAATTTAGTCAAGATAAAAGAAAAATCTCAAAATGAATTTTGAGATTTAATCACGATCATTTCCAATTACGATCAACACAATTCTAAGTAATGATAAAATTGTTGAAAGCAATGAAGCAACATAAGTAAAAGCGGCTGCTGATAGCATTTTTTTAGCCCCATAATATTCATCCATCGTCAAATAATTAGCTTGGAGAATTTGTAAAGCTCTTGATGAAGCATCAAATTCAACTGGCAACGTAACTAACTGGAATAATAAAATTCCTGACATCAAAATAACCCCGATCCAGGCAATATTGGTATTCCCCATAAATAAACCAATTAATACTGCAATCCAGCCTAAATGCTGTCCGACATTACAAAGTGGTAAAATACTATTTCTAAAGATCAACGGCTTATAGCCAACTAAATGCTGGATAGCATGACCACATTCATGACTAGCTACTGCTAAAGCAGCAATTGAGGTTCCATCATGGATTTCATTAGATAAATTAATCGTTTTATTACGCGGATTATAATGATCACTTAACTTACCGCTGACACGCTGGATCGTAACATCTTGTAATCCATTACGATCTAAGATTTCTCTAGCGACCATTGCCCCAGTTAAATAACGACTATTAGGAATTTTTTCATATTTACTATAAGCACTACTTACTTTTATTTGGGCATAGATCATGATCAATGATCCTAAAACCACTAACAAATAGCCAATTAAATATGTCCGGCTCATTGGAAAATAATAAAATGGCATTTTTTTCATCTCCTTTAAATATTATTATACACTATATTGTTAACAAAATGTGAAGAAAATAAAAGGCAATGAAATTAATTCATTGCATCTTTTAAACGATTACTAGGTTTAAATGTAACTGTTTTGCTTGCAGGAATAACCATCTCTTCTTGAGTTTTAGGTGAAATTCCTTTACGTGCTTTACGATCATTAACTTTGAATGTCCCAAATCCAGAAATCAAAACTTTATTTCCTTCAATGACACTACGTGAAATTGTATTAAAAACAGTATCAACTAAAAGCTCTGCTTCTTTTTTAGTTAAGTTTCTTTCTCTAGATACTGTTTCGACTAATTCTCTTTTATTCATAACTACCTCCATAAATTTAATACCACGAAAGTATAACATTAAAAAGTAGTGATTTCAAGCAATTTTATCCGCAATATTAACGTTTTTTTAGAATAATTTTTTTTATTAAATTTATGGATATTTTTGTTATTTTAATCAGCTAAAAAACCGCTGTTGCGGTTTTTACAAAACGATTGCAATGACATTACTTTTCCCTTTATTAACGATCTTTGATAAAATATCATGGATGCGCAAACTTGCATTTTCAGGAATCGCATTCAACTTAAAATACATTCCTTCTTCAATCAAATCACCTAACTTACGACCAAACACATCACAATCAAAAATGGCCTGTTTATCATCACCATTAGAATTTAAATATTCAATAAACGCTTCCGCCTGTTCCTTAGAACCAATAATTGGTTCAAACGTACTTTCAATATCTACTTTGATCATATAAGTAGTTCCCGCTTTCGAAACCAGTTTCATCCCAAATCGCGGTCCTTGTTTAATTAACTGCGGTTCACTTAATTCAATTTCATCTAATTTAGGAATGGCATAGCCATAACCGGTCTGTTTAACCATTTTAATGGCACTAGAAAAACTTTCATATTCCTTTTTAATATCGACTAATTCTTGAATAAAAGTTAAAAAAGTCGCCTGATCAAAACCTTTATCACCAATGATTTCTTCTAAGATTTCGTTATATAAACCGCTTCTTTCTTCAATCTTTAAAGTAGCGCTCGAAGTTGTCGTATCGATTCCCGTTAAATAAGCTTTATCAACAAAATCATATTCACTAATAGTATCGCCGATTCGTTCAACATCCTTGAATTTTTTAATTGATTGTAATGATTCTTTTAATGAATTATCTAAAGTTTGTTTTAACCAGTGATTATTAGACATCATTGCTAACCATTTTGGTACTTCAATCCGTACTTCGCTAATTTTAAATTCATATAATGCTTCTTTTAACAGAGAAACAATTTGGACTTCTTCCATTCTTGTGACATCCATCGTTAAAACCGGAACATCGTATTTAGCCGTCAACCGTTCATATTCTCTTTGGCAAGCCGGACTATTAATATCTTTACTATTGACAATGACAATAAATGGTTTATCAATCTCGATCAATTCATCAATAATACTGTCAGTAGCTTCGTTATAATTAACCCCCGGAATATCACAAATACTGCCATCACTAGTAATCACGATTCCAATCGTTGAATGATCCTGGATTACTTTTTTAGTTCCAATCTTGGCTGCCTGATCAAACGGAATTGATTCCAAATACCACGGTGTCTTAACATAGCGAATACCCTGATCATCCTGGTATCCTTTAGCGCCATCAATTACATAACCGACACAATCAACTAAACGGACTTTAACTTTAAAATTTTCATCCATGACCATTTCAATTGCCTGATTAGGAATAAATTTCGGTTCTACAGTCATGATCATTTTTCCTTTACCAGATTGTGGTAATTCATCAATTGCTCGTAACTTAGCATCTTTATCTTCAATATATGGAATGACCGCCATTTCCATAAATCGTTTGATAAAAGATGATTTCCCACTACGAACCGGTCCCACCACCCCTAAATATATATCGCCATCGCATCTTTTAGCGATATCATGTAAAATATTTTTTGTTTCCATAGTAAACTCCTCTCTTCGTATTATTTATATGAAAACCGTTATTTTTTAGAACAGTAATCCTAATTCTTTTCGTTAAATCGATTTATTATAAAAATTAAGAAAATAAAAATTGCAATTTTATCACATAAGCGTTATAATTAAATAGTAATCATTACTATTTAAGGAATTTGGAGGAATAAAAATGAAATACGTATGTAAAATTTGTGGATTTGTTTATGACGAAGCATCTCAAGATAAAAAATGGGATGAATTAGATGATAATTGGGTTTGCCCAATTTGTAAGGCACCAAAAAGTAAATTTGAAGCCGTAGTTGAAAATAGCGAAAGTAAATATGCAGGAACTAAAACTGAAAAGAATTTAATGGAAGCATTCGCTGGTGAATCAATGGCTCGTAATAAATATACTTACTTTGCTGAAGTTGCTCGTAAAGAAGGATATGAACAAATCGCTGCTATTTTTGAAGAAACAGCTGATCAAGAAAAACAACATGCGAAAATGTGGTTCAGTGAATTCCATGGAATCGGTTCAACTGACGAAAATTTAAAGACAGCTGCTGCTGGTGAAAATGAAGAATGGACTGATATGTATGCAAGAATGGCTAAAGAAGCTCGTGAAGAAGGATTCGAAGAATTAGCAGTTAAATTTGAATATGTTGGTAAAGTTGAAAAATCTCATGAAAAACGTTATTTAAAATTATTGGATGCATACAAAAATGGAACAACTTTCAAAGGTGATGCTCCTAAAGGTTGGAAATGTCGTCAATGTGGATTCATTTATGAAGGTGATGAAGCTCCTGAAAATTGTCCAGTATGTGGATATCCAAAAGCATATTTTGAAAGAATGTGTGAAAATTATTAAAAAGTTCGCTAAGGCGAACTTTTTATGTTAACAAATATCCATAAATTACATTTAAAACCCCGGATAAAACCATTACCAAAATTGGATTAGCTTTTTTGTAAATAAGTAAAAATAAACAAAACGCAAAGATAATGACCATATGAATTTTTAACTGTTTAAATGCAATGACACCCTCGCTGCCAAAAAAAGCTGAAATGATAATCGTTAATCCCGCCGTTGCAATTAAGGCTACAACTGCAGGTCGTAAGTAATTTAAAATATTTTGTAATAATTTCATATCTTTATATTTAAGATAAAAATAAGCTAAGATCGTAATTAAGATACATGATGGTAAAATACAGCCTAGTGTGGCTACAATTGCTCCGGGAATCCCGGCAATCTTGATCCCTACAAACGTTGCTGAATTGATAGCAATTGGTCCTGGGGTCATTTGCGAAATTGTAATTAAATCACTAAATTCTGATAAATTCATCCATTGATGAAGATCAATAATCTGATTTTGAATTAATGGTAAAGCTGCATATCCGCCACCAAAACTAAAAGCTCCGATTTGTAGAAAACTTAAAAATAATTGAATTAAAATCATTGCTTACTCCTTTCCTGATATAAAGAAATAATTGTTCCTAAAACAATACAAATAATAATGATATAAATAACACTAATTTCTAACCAGTAATTAGCGATAAAAGCACCGATCATAATCACAAAATAAATTACCTTTTTTTCTTTTAAAATACCACTTGCCATAGAAAAAACAACTTCACTAATAACAGCTCCAACTCCAGCTTGCATCCCATCAAGTAATAAAACGATCAAAGTACTTTCTTTAAAAACTTCATAAAACATGGAAATGATTGAAATAATCAAAAAAGGCGGTAGGATGGTCGCGATTATACTAACGACAATACCTATTATACCAGCTAACTTGTAACCAATAACGATTGCTCCATTGACGGCAATCGCACCTGGTGCTGACTGGGCAATCGCGACTAGATCCAGCATTTCCGATTCTTCGATCCAATGATACTGGTCAACGAATTTTTTTTGCATCAAAGTAATAATGACATAGCCGCCACCAAAAGTAAAAGTACTTAGATATAACATTGAAAAAAATAATTTAATTAATTTTTGTCTCATCCTAACGCCTCCTTTTCTTA